>UQXS01000295.1 GCA_900545125.1 uncultured Ruminococcus sp. | reverse complement strand
TGATTCTTCTCGCAATTATCCTCGTACCCGTCCTCCAGAACATGATGACCGGTGCGGTGTAAACTGATAAACGCCGATTATTTTGAGTTTCTGCCGAGAATAGAGAGCAATTCTGTTGATCTTGTGCTGATCGACCCTCCGTATGAAGTTTCAAGAAAAACCAACTTTAATGCAGGCGAAAAAGCAGGGCGAGATACGGACAGATTCAGATTATCTATGGATTTTGGTACATGGGACAGGAATGATTTCCCTACAAATATGGTTATTAAAGAATGTTACCGTGTACTAAAAAACGGCGGAACGATTATCTGCTTTTACGATTTATGGAAAGTGTCTGTTTTAAGAAAAAGTTTTGAAGAAAACAATTTCAGGCAGATACGTTTCGTAGAGTGGATAAAAACAAATCCCGTTCCTATTAACAGCAAGCTGAATTATCTGACAAATGCCCGTGAAATTGCTTTGACGGCAGTTAAAGGCAGTAAACCCGTATTTCATTCAGAATATGACAACGGTATTTACCGCTATCCTATTTGTCACGAAAAAGGAAGATTTCACCCGACACAAAAGCCGTTGGAATTGATAATATCATTGATACTGAAACATTCAGACGAAAACGCTCTTGTGCTTGACTGTTTCAGCGGTTCAGGAACAACGGCTGTTGCCTGCTGTATGACAGGCAGACGATTTATGGGCTGTGAGATCTCAAAAGAATACTTTGATAAAAGCATCAGACGTATTGAAACGAAGCTTGCGGCAGAGATAGAAAAAGCGTAAAAACAGGCTGAACGCTATAAAAATAAAGCCGTTTCAATAAAGTTATGAAAGGTCGCTCTTTGGGTGGGTACGGTATGAGGGTAAAGAGTGATATGACAATATGGGAATCAATATTGGTTATCTGACAGCCAACAGAACAAGTGCAGGAGACGAGGTCTATACGCCGTTTTATGCGGTAGAACCGCTTCTTGAATTTCTTCCGGAAGATAAGAAGATATGGTGTCCGTTCGATGAGGAATGGAGCGCATTTTATCAGCTTCTTTCAGAAAAAGGATACGATGTGACACGAAGCAGTCTGAGCGAGGGACAGGATTTTTTCAGCTATCAGCCTGATGATTGGGATATTCTCGTAAGCAATCCCCCGTTCAGCAAGAAAGACGATGTACTGAAAAGAGCTTTTTCTTTCGGAAAGCCGTTTGCATTGCTGCTTCCCGTGAACAGTATCCAAGGCAAAAAGCGGTTTGAAATTTTTCAGAATGAGATTCAGATGCTCGTTTTTGACGGCAGAGTGAATTATCATACAAACGGCGATATGCAGAATTTCAAAGAGGGAAATCATTTCGGCTCTGCGTATTTCTGCCGTGATCTTCTCCCGACGAAATTGGAACTGCGCAGGCTTGTCAGATATGACAGACCATTAACAAATAATCCGGAGAGGGGTGATGAAAAATGGGAGTAATCAGCGATGCAATCGACGCACTGGAAGATTGGTGCTGCGACTTATTCAAGGACGGCATCAAATCGCAGTTTGACAGTATTTCAAATCTACTGACAGATACGTTTGCCCAGACAACGGGAAACGACGGACTTGTAAACTCATATCTTGCCTCGCATCCTGCGCATTTTACAGGAAATACAACAGGCACAGGCTCTACGATATGGACAACGATTGAAACTCTGTGCAATAACGTAGTTGTGCCGATCGGCGGATTTATCCTGACAATTATTCTTCTGAACGAACTGATTCAAATGGTACTCCGAGGGAATAACTTCAAGGACTTTGACGATTCGATCTTCATAAAATGGATCATCAAAGCCTTATGCGGTGTAATACTGGTTGCCAACACATATTACATCGCTTCTGCGCTTTTTTCGTTTGGCACAACGGTATGCTCCAACGGGCTTGCCACATTATTCGACAGCGGTGATTACCTATCAACTCCGCTTTCAATCAGCAAATCGGCTTTAAGCGGACTATCGTTAGGCGAGCTGATGACGGTATGGTTCATATCCCTG
>UQXS01000294.1 GCA_900545125.1 uncultured Ruminococcus sp. | reverse complement strand
TGTCTTTCGACTTTTTTTTGCGTAAGCTTTTCACTTACGAACACGTCGCACGGTTATCATTACCGTAACCTTCCAAAAGATTTACAACGCCCCATACGCCGACACCTGCACCAATCAGGCAAATTACGGATTTCAGTACTGTACAGGCTGTTGAGATGAAAGAACCTGTATCTACTGCACCAGTTGCGGCAAATGCCTGTGTTGCACACATGGCAGCCATTGCAGATGCGACTGTTGCACATAAAATTGTCTTTTTTGCGAATCTGCTGCCCTTTGCAAGCCACTTATGCTTCGGTGCAGCGTTTGTTGTCATTGCGGTCTTAACCGCAGAAATATTTGTGTTTTCCATAGAAAAAAAGTCTCCCTTAAATAAAATAAAGTAAATAGTCTGATTGTTCAGACTGTCCGTTTCAGCTTCTTCCGATTCTCTTTTTTATTCGGATTCTTCACTGTCTGATATGCCAATTTCTATTTCTCTTTCGGCATCCTCATTAATTTCAGCTTCTGCTTCAGCTTTTTCTTTTTCTGTTGCCTCAGCAGGACTATCTTCCTTTCCGGTGCCGTCTACATTTACTTCAAATTCAGTTAAGACGTCCCTTGAAGACAGATTCAGATGCATCGCTCTTTGGTCACTTACATACTTTTCAATGTTGAATTCCATCTTCGGATTATCATCTAACAGCATATGATAGTTTTTGTGACGGGTAATATCGTATTTGTCGGAGAAGAACGGACGTACTCCTCTAAGCTGTAAGATACATTTACCACCGTCCATGACCGCTAATTCGTCCTGACTTTTCAGTTCTTTGCCAAGTTTCTGATAGTTCATTCCGTATGACTGTGACTGCCCTCTGTTTTCGGATGTATTATAAGCATCGATCGTCTCTTTGCCCAGGCTTTCCGATATTTCTTTCAGAGTACTTTTTTCTTTTCCTCCGAGGAACAGGAGAGTATCACAGTTGCCCTCGATCGTGTCTGCATTGTCTTTGTATATTGCTTTTAACTGGCTTTTCGCCTGGAGAATGATGCTTGCACTGATCTCACGGCTTCGGATAGTTGCTATCAGTTTTTCAAACTGAGGAATTTCACCAATATTGGCAAATTCATCAAGCAGACAGCGTACATGGTGTGTCAATCTGCCGCCCTTGCTGTTATCAGCCTTGGTGCATAGCAAGTTGAATAATTGTGAATACATAATCGCCACAAGGAAGTTAAACGTAGCGTCTGTATCAGAGATGATTACGAATAATGCACTAAGCTCATCACCGAACTTGTCAAGGTGCAGTTCATCGTATGCGGTTATCTCCAGAACCTCATCTATTGCAAAAGGCGCAAGTCGGGTACTGCAGCTAATTAGAATGGACTTAGCTGTTTTTCCTGCAGCGAGCTTATACGCCTTGAATTGTTTGAGGGCAAAAGCACCGATACGCTTCTGTTCCTCAGTAGGAGTACACTCCTTAATGTCATCGTAGTTTTCGCTCAGCTCATAATCATCGGGAAAGGAATCATTGATCCAGTAGTCAAGAAATTCAAATTGCAGATCAATAGCATTTTTGAATTCCTCATCATCTTCACGGCACTCCGAAGCGTTTATCATATCGATCAGTGTCTCAAAGTTTTGTTCACTCTCTGGTGACATCGTGAATATCAATGCGATATATGCTGTATACAGAAGCTTTTCTGCCTTTACCCAGAAATCATCGCCGGACGGCTGCTGAGAAGAAGAAGTATTCTTGATCAGCACTTCTACGAATTTGAGAATATCTTTCTCTCGATTTTTTTTGGATATGTATGCAAAAGGATTGTAGTGCATAGACTTAGCGAAGTCTATGGTATTGAACACCTTGATTTTATACGGCTCATAGACAGGAACAGGATTTCCTTTTTTGTCTTTCAGAACCTTGCCTTTTGCATCTTTCCGATACACAATTTTACCGTTTTCATCTTTTTTCGGGCGGCCCCTTTTCAGCAAATTTCCACATTCCACAAGTACTGTGCCCTTTGGATCGGTCACTACATACGAGGAGTGCATCTGCATCA
>UQXS01000293.1 GCA_900545125.1 uncultured Ruminococcus sp. | reverse complement strand
GGCAATGGCAGCATCCTATTATTATTCTTCAGCAACGGTAAACCGTGCTAAGTATCCGGTTTTCGGCGTTGATGTGTCAAATTATCAGGGGATCATCGACTGGAAACGTCTGGAAACCCAGAATGTTTCGTTTGCCTTTATAAAGGCTACCGAAGGAAGCGGTCATGTGGATGAATCTGTCAGGAGAAATCTGAACGATGCCGCAGAAACGGATATAAAACTGTCGGCGTATCATTTTTTCAGCTTTGACAGTCCCGGAGAAACTCAGGCTGCAAATTTTATTTCTGTCGTGTCCAGGAGTGATATAGATATGCCTCCGGTGGTAGATGTGGAATATTACGCCGACAAGAAAAGCAACAAGCCTTCATACGAAGAGACAGAGGCTATTCTCAGACCTCTTCTGGAAGATCTGGAGGAATACTACGGGGAAAAACCAATTATTTATACCACGTTTCCCGTTTACTGCCGTTATATAAGGGAGAGTTTCGGAGATTATCCCCTGTGGATAAGAAGCGTGAACATGGAACCCGATCTTCTGGACTGGAAATTCTGGCAATATTGTGATTCCGGACGTCTCGACGGTTATGACGGCGATGAAGAATGCATAGATTTTAACGTCTACAACGGCTCCATGGAAGAATTTATTGAGGAATACGGAGGAAAAAATGACACCATTTAAACTTAAACCGACTATTAAGGATTATATCTGGGGCGGAACAAGGCTGAGAGATGAATTCGGTATGGAAAGCAGCCTTGAACGTCTTGCAGAAAGCTGGGAACTGAGCTGCCATAAGGACGGACTGAGCGTTATATCCGGCGGAGAGTACGACGGAATGACACTTGAAGATTTCCTGAAAGCACATCCGGAAGCAATACGCAGGGGTTGTACGGAATACAAGGAGTTTCCCATTCTGATAAAGCTTATAGACGCAAGGGAAAATCTTTCAGTTCAGGTGCATCCGGATAACGAATATGCCCGGAAATTCGAGGGCGACAACGGAAAGACCGAGATGTGGTATATCGTTGACTGCGATAAGGGCGCAGAGCTTATCTACGGTTTTAAAGAGGAGATCACCAGAGATGAATTTTGCAGAGCGATAGCGGAGAATACTCTTCTTGACAAGGTGAACTGTGTGAAAGTTCATAAAGGCGATGTATTTTTCATTGAGCCGGGAACGCTTCATGCGATCGGAAAGGGAATTCTTATTGCCGAAATTCAGCAGAGTTCAAACGTAACGTATCGTGTATACGATTACGGACGTATAGGTGCTGACGGCAAGCCGAGAGATCTCCATATAGGAAAGGCACTTGATGTTACAAGGCTTGAACCGCCGTCTGCAAAGTATGGTCAGCCTGAAATCGTCAGACTGTCGGATGCCGAATGCCGACCGCTTTGCGGCTGCGAGTATTTTTCCACATCGAGATATGACATTTCAGATTGTTTTTCAATAGATAATCCGGATGTGTTCTTTCATATTCTGGTCATTGACGGAGAGGCTGATATCTGTTCCGGTTCGGAAACCGGCAGTATCATGCACGTAAAAAAAGGCTCAAGCGTATTTGTTCCGGCAGGAACTGATGCGGTTTATATAAAAGGCAGATGCAGTATAATTTTAACAACAATCTAAGGAGGATATTAAAATGAAATATTATGTAGGAATTGATCTGGGCGGTACAAATATCGTTGCAGGAGTTGTGGACGAAGAGTACAATATCGTATCAAAGGCAAGTACGAAAACCAACTGCCCACGTCCGGAAAAGGAAATCGCCGACGATATGGCAAAAATGGCTTTGCAGGCTGTAAAGAATGCCAATCTTACGATTGACGATATCGAGTGGATAGGTATAGGAACTCCGGGAATCGCCAACAGCTCTACAGGCGTTATCGAAAGAGCAAATAATCTCGGATTTGAAAATACGCCTATGGTAAAGTATATCAGCGAAGCTATTGATAAGCCTGTTTTCATTGAGAACGACGCCAATGCAGCAGCCTACGGAGAATATGTTGCCGGAGCTGCAAAGGGCGCTAAGAACGCTGTATGCATCACACTCGGCACAGGCGTGGGC
>UQXS01000292.1 GCA_900545125.1 uncultured Ruminococcus sp. | reverse complement strand
AGTATATCCGCATCGGGACGGTTGATTCCCTGTTCCCAGTTGGAAACCCTGCTGTTGCTGACACCGATTTTCTGTGCCAGTTCCTTTTGACTTAAACCGCACATTTCCCGATATTTGCGTATCCTTGCACCAATTTCGTATTTCATCAAATCACCTCTACACTAATTATACCCCATAGATTCTGGTATGTCAACAAATTAGTCAAGAATTTCTGTAGAATTTGCTTGACTTCACAGATAATCTGTGGTAAAATGAAATTAAATCCAGAAATTCTGGAAAAGGAGTTTGTCTTATGAAGATTTACGAGAAAGTTCACGCATACATTAAGAAAAAGGGACTGAAGCCGTCCGACGTAGCAAAAGAGGCTGGATTTTTCGCTAAGACCTTTGATGTGATTCTGAGCGGAAAACAAAAGCTGTATCCGGAAGAACTGAGGGCGATCTGCTATGCACTGAAAGTAAAACCTGAAAAGTTTATGTAAACAATGAAATAAGACAAGAGCGAAAGGTAAAAATTATGGTACTCGAATTTTTGAAGTATGCCTACTTCAATATTACAAGGAGCGATAGTGTGGATAATATTTTAAGCAAATGTGCAAACAAAGCATATATGGACTTATGCAGAACGATCAGATTCAAAACAGATGACAGCAACATTAAAGCAGAGTGCAAGGCAAAAATCTGCGATATGCTTGTACAGAAATATGACGTTCTGTGCAATGCCGTCGGTGCTTGTTCTACTGAAAGTGAAAAGCAAGAAATTTTCGATAGAGAGCACAGCCGAATCTGTGAAGAAATCATCAAGACATATTCTGAAATCAGCGATTTCACATACGGTCAGGCGCAGAAGTGGCTGAATATGATGCTGAAATATGTTCTCTTGATTGAAGAAGATTCTGTTTTGAAAAGCTATCTGCATATTCCCATTGACAGTTATATTATGCAGGCTGTTGGTTCGGATAACCCCAAACTGAAATATTGTCTGAAACTGGAATGCGTTCCGAAAAAGGACGGTACTGTAGGTAAATACAGCGAAAGCACTTCAAAGCCTTGGAGCAAGTGGAGCTATGAGGAATATATTGCTTTTCAAAATGCGGTAAGAGGTGCGATTTCTAAGAGTGCTTATCATTCTTCCATTGAATGGGAAAATGAGGCTTGGATTGAGGTTGCACAGTTCAGAAACAAAAAGGAGCGAGTATAATGAAAATTAAAAAATTAGTTGCAGTTGCTATTTCTATGCTTTGTATCACTTTAACTTCACCGCTTAGTATTACTGCGGATGATTCTGTTTCTGCTGAAATCGAAGTCTGGAACGGTACATATGATACATCTTGGTATGATGAAGAAGAAATAGAACTGCATATTTCAACTGCCGAGGATTTGGCTGGTCTTTCAAAGCTTGTGAATGCTGGGCATACAATGGAAGGACAGACGATCTATCTGGATAATGACATTTATCTGAATGATGTTTCGGATTATGATAATTGGAGTTCGGATGTACCTTTGAATAACTGGATTTCAATTGGATATGATGACTCCACTCCTTTTGCCGGAATATTCGATGGTCAGGGCAATACCATCACTGGTTTATATCAATACGAAAGAAAATGTCTTGAACCTGCATATGCCGGATTGTTCGGATATCTGACAGGATGTATCCGCAATGTCATATGCAAATATGAATATATTGAAACCTGTACTTATGATACTACAAAACGCAATACAGCCACTGGCTACGATAATCTTATCAGAGCACCTTCCATATATGCAGGCGGAATCTGTGGTTATGCCGACAACGGGGAGATTTCCAATTGCTTGGTCAATGGATATATCAGACCCCAAAGAGATACTAAATATTCTGGCAATTCCATAAATTCAGGTGGAATATGCGGCTGTTTAAACGGTGAAAATGCAAACATAAGTAATTGCGGTGCAAGCGGATATATATATGGTTCTGAAGCAGGCGGTATTAGTGGTGAAATTTCAGATCAATCAGTTGGTCAGACTTGTTCTCAAATTAACAATTGTTATAGTTATTGTGAGGTGGTAGCATACTACGCAGGTGGTAGC
>UQXS01000291.1 GCA_900545125.1 uncultured Ruminococcus sp. | reverse complement strand
CACCTCACTCCCTCTCGCCTTGACCGCTAATCTTAAGTATCTTTACTCAAAAGTTGCAATCAATAATTTATTGAAAAAGATTGAAAGGTGGTGGTAAATATGTTACATGTGGGAATATCAGTTTAACAACACTTTGCAAGAATTCTCCCATCCTCTCTAGGTGGTGAGATGAATTGCCTTTTGGGAAAATCATGCAATATCTGGCATATTAAAACTGCGCATATCTGTGCACATAAATGAAAACAAATATATGAGAACAAATGTTCTGAAAAGCATAGACAAACAAGTGTTCCTGTGTTATAATATAATCAGTCGAAAGTAAAAGGAAAGGCTGATTTTATGAGAAAATTGGACAGTAATGCACATTCAGTGTTTCTGCTCTATTATCATTTGATTCTGGTTATAAAATACCGAAAAAAGATACTGACGGATCCTGTTTCTGAGCGTGCACGGGAGATTTTTGAATATATCGCTCCGAAGTATCATGTTACATTAGAGGAATGGAATCATGATCGGGATCATGTTCATATCATGTTCCGGGCCCATCCGAAATCGGAACTCAGCAAATTTATCAATGCGTATAAAAGCGCAAGCAGCCGATTGATTAAAAAAGAGTATCCGGAGATTCGGCAGAAGCTTTGGAAAGAAATGTTCTGGAGCCAGAGTTTTTGTCTGTTAAGTGCTGGTGGTGCACCCATTGAGGTTATCCGCCAGTACATAGAAACACAGGGAGAAAATAAGAGTGAACATCGTGTACCGTTTTCGGATCTACCCGAATAAATCTCAAAAAGAACTATTTGCAAGGACATTTGGCTGTGTGCGTTTCGTGTATAACCGGATGCTGGCAGAGAAGAAAGAATATTATGAGAAAACCGGAAAAGTATTAAAGGTTACGCCTGCAAAATATAAGGCAGAGTTTCCGTGGCTGAAGGAGGTAGACAGTCTGGCATTGTGTAATGCACAGCTGCATCTGCAGACAGCCTACAAGAACTTCTTTCGGGATTCTTCGGTTGGTTTTCCGAAGTTCAAGTCAAAAAAGAATCCGGTAAGAAGTTATACGACAAACTGCGTAAATGGAAATATTACTTTGCAGAATGCGAAACTGAAACTTCCGAAAGCAGGTTGGATCCGCATAAAACAGCATCGGAGTATCGATGATCGTTACATATTGAAGGGTGCCACCGTCAGCCAGGAAGCAGATGACAAGTATTATGTATCATTACTGTATGCGGCAGAAGAACCGGAACATGAAATCAGGCCAGTAAAAACCGCAATCGGACTTGATTTTTCCATGAGCGAATTGTATGTAGATTCCAATGGAGCTCATGCAGATTATCCTCATTTTTTCCGAAAATCCCAGGAAAAACTTGCAAGGGAGCAGCGCAGGCTGAGTCATTGCGAAAAGGGGAGCAGCCGTTACATGAAACAGAAAAAGAAAATAGCCAGACTCCATGCTCATATTGCACGTCAGCGGAAAGATTATCTGCACAAGGAATCCAGAAAGATAACCAATTTTTACGATCTTGTGTGCATAGAATCTTTGAACATGAAAGAAATGAGCCAGGATTCAAGGTTTGGAACGAGTGTTCATGATAATGGATGGGGTATGTTTACTGATTTTCTTTCCTACAAATTAGAACGTGCCGGTAAGAAACTGGTTCGTATTGATAAGTGGTATCCCAGTTCAAAAATCTGCAGCTGTTGCGGAAAACTCAAAAAGGAGTTGAAACTGGAAGACCGTATCTATAGCTGCACCTGTGGAAATCAGATGAACCGTGATGAGAATGCAGCTATCAATATTTGCAGGGAAGGCTTGAGAATATCGGGAGTTGAACTTGATACAGAAAGAAAAATTTCCTGATCTCCTCCAAAACGTAGATTTTGTTCGGGACTGCGTAGATACGAAACAGTCCCGCTCGTAATAACAGAACCGTGGGACACACGGGGATAGCTCGCCTATGCTTTGCCCAATAGGGCAATCGAACGAGAAGCCCCCACTTCAAGTGTTAGCTAAGTGGAGGGAGTATGTCACATCCATATGCCTTTTTAAATACCACAGAAAAAAGGTCTTT
>UQXS01000290.1 GCA_900545125.1 uncultured Ruminococcus sp. | reverse complement strand
GTGTGCATAATGTACAGCTTTTTTAAAAAATATAGAAGAAAAAATCGGACCAAAACATAGAAAATATTTCTATATTTTCTGAGTAGTATTTTCTGTTTCAACATGACCGATTGTATACCGTGCTTTCTGATTTATAAGGAGTTTAAATCAGGACCGTTTTTTGAGAGAGACCTTCTGCAAAATCATAGTAATTCCAGACTTTTCGGGTATTCCATATTGTCGAAACTTGTGATTTCTTCATGCAGAATGCACGAACCAAAACTGTGATTTCGGATACTACTGTGTAGGGGCAAAAGCTGTGATTTCGTTGCCGTGAGTGCTCGACGAAACCTGTGATTCTGTCATGTAGAATGCGGACTTTTTCTGGATAAAACCTGTGATTCTGTCATATAGAATGCAAGCTTTTTGAGGGATGAAACCTGTGATTCCGTTATTCGACTGTCACGGAAAATGTAAGGAAAAAGTGGGGTGGGACCTGTGATTTCGCAACTTTTGTGCGCACAGCTTTCTGTCTAATCATACCTGTTCTTTAAAATCTAATTTTTGCCCTCACCGATCCTGCAGGCAGGAAGAACGTTGGAACAACTGAACCGACGAAGAAGGAGGGTGAGGAGAGAAACTGAACAGACGCGTCGGTTATGGCAGACGCCATCTACGGCGGCGCAACCATAGAAGCCACCCAAAATGATACGGTGAGACAACTGCAAAGCACCTTGAAAGGGTATCAGCGGCAGTTGTTTCATGACGGCGTGTATGCCGTGGTGACACTCATGGCAAACGATGATTCGCAGCGAGAGAATCCCGGTCAGGAAGATGGCGAGGAAGGAACTCTTGAAAAGACGGAACAGCCGAGAAAATGCTACATTTTCTGCCCGGAAAGAGACCGTGTGCGGTTATTTGAGGAGTTGGATC
Source organism: uncultured Ruminococcus sp. (assembly GCA_900545125.1). GTDB lineage: Bacteria > Bacillota > Clostridia > Oscillospirales > Ruminococcaceae > Ruminococcus. The sequence goes on along the minus strand of UQXS01000290.1, from coordinate 1,178 downwards.
ACAAAACGGCGGCGCCACTCATTCCCGCGTTTCAGGACTATGTACTTGCATCGCTCCAAAATCGAGGCGATCTCCGGCAGTTGGAGGTCATCTCGCAAAAGGAGCGGATCGACGCATGGACGCTGGATCTGGAACCGGATGATAAGAATGACATGATGCCGGGGTCAAAACAAGCCTTTTATGTATGACCAATAGCAAAGAGCTGGAAAAATAGCGCTGAAATGAGCACCCAGAGGAAATGGCCTTTTGAGGCTGTCTCTCTGGGTGCTTATTTTTCATAGAGTAGATTTTAGTCATTTTATTCTTTTGCTATCCAAATATTGGATTTTGAGCATAATTAACCAAGCCCTTTCGAAAACCAAAGAGCTTCCTGAAATTGAGAGCCGCTATTTTGCTTCCGAAGAAGAATTTCCCTCGTTGCTTGCCTCGCGGCAATTTATCAAGGCGGTAATTCTTACGGATGTTTGCCGGTACCGTTTCTACGCCATTCCTAAGCTTTGCATAATTGCTGAATTCTTCACTTTGCATATACCTTTGGCTCTTTGCCCTGTTTGAAGCATTCTTTGAAGTAATGAATGTTGCATTCCATCCATCGATTTTTGGACGACACTGCCCTTGGTATGGACAACCAACGCAATGATTGCAATTAAACGAAACCTTACACTGCCTTGTCGTTTTAGTATAGCTTTGCCTTACAGGTTCGTGCCCTGCAGCACATCTCAAAAGTATTGTTCCGTCATCATTAAAAGTGAAATCAGCTAATGCATCTGGAGCCTCTTTTCCAATAAGTGCGGTTGTGATTAATTTGATGTTCTTTTCCTTTGCCAAAGCAAAATTATCCTGGCCTGCATATCCGCCATCGGTAATAAGAACGATTTCTTCTTCAGACCTGTCCATCTGTGATAAAGATTCTTGAAGAAATTGACTGTCAGTATGGATGTTCTTGTCATACTGATAATCGGTCACGACTGATCCGTTTTTATCAACGGTTTCTTCAAGGTTTGCAACATATCCTCTGTGAAGTTTACCGGCCTTGTTGCGATATGTGGCATCTGGATCAGACGGATTCTGTAACGCTGTTGAATTCATTGTTCCGTCTTCCTTTGTACGGAGTCTTCGTTTGCCATTTTCAACAACAGTCTGGTCTGAAAGGCACCTCAAAAACAGTTGGTACTCAG
>UQXS01000289.1 GCA_900545125.1 uncultured Ruminococcus sp. | reverse complement strand
CGGCGGACAGAACGCTCTTACATCTGAGGATCTGAACGTGGACGATAACTCGCTTTCTACTATGAACATACAGTTTGAATCCTTTTATGACATTGCAAAGGACGCTGATTTTCTCATATACAACAGTGCCCTTGACGGAGGTATATCGTCGGTTGACGAGCTGATAGAAAAAAATGCCCTGCTTGCTGATTTTAAGGCAGTCAGAAACGGGAATGTCTGGTGTACCGAAAAAAATATGTTTCAGCAGACCACCGGAGCTGCGGATATGATAGCCGATATGCATTATATCTTTACTGAAAGCACGGACAAAGAACCATCTTACATTTATCATCTTGAATGAGGCATGATATGAATAAAAATGTCAGATATACGGCTTGTTTCGTGATACTTTCAGTACTGCTTGCCGCTGCTGTGATAATCGGGATATATTCGGGAAGCGTCAGGATCTCTGCCGCAGAAGTTACTGAAATAATTGCAGGAAAAAGCAATAATAGATCTGCGGAAAACATTATAATGGAAATACGCATTCCACGGGTGCTTTCGTCTGTGATACTTGGAGGAGCATTATCCATATCGGGATTTTTGCTGCAAACTTTTTTTGCAAATCCTATTGCAGGACCTTTTGTACTCGCAATTTCATCCGGAGCGAAGCTTGTGGTAGCCCTTACTATGATCTTTTCGCTGCAAATCGGAAGCATTCTTAGTTCGGCAGAACTTATTGCAGCAGCTTTTATAGGTTCGATGCTTTCAATGGCAGTAATTCTTATGGTATCAGGCAAAGTACAAAAAAGTTCCGCATTAATTGTAAGCGGAGTTATGATTGGATATATATGCTCGGCGATAACGGATTTTGCTGTAACATTTGCCGATGATTCAAATATTGTAAATCTTCACAATTGGTCAATGGGCAGTTTTTCAGGAATTGATCGGGCAGACGTTACTGTAATGGCTGCGGTTATTTTTCCGACGGTCGCTGCCGCATTACTGCTCTCAAAGCAGATAGGCGCATATCAGCTCGGAGAAGTTTATGCAAGGAATCTTGGTGTTAATATAAAACTTTTCAGAGCGGTGCTTATTCTGCTTTCAAGTATACTTTCAGCCTGTGTCACGGCTTTTGCAGGTCCTGTTTCATTTGTGGGTATCGCTGTTCCTCATATTGTAAAAAGAATTTTTGGCACGGCAAAACCGCATATTATTATTCCGGCGTCTTTTATTGGCGGAGCAGTTTTCTGCCTTGTCTGTGATATGATAGCCAGAACAGTATTTGCTCCGTCTGAGTTGAGTATAAGTACAGTTACGGCTCTTTTCGGCGCACCGATCGTGATAAGCATTATGCTTAACCGTAAAAAATCAGTTTGAGGTGGCAGGATATGCAGGACAATTTTTTCATTACCAAGCAAATGGCTGTCGGATATAATAAAAAAATTCTTATTGATAATATTAATATTTCAGTAAGCAGGGGAGAGATCGTTACTCTGATCGGGCCGAACGGTGCAGGAAAATCGACTATTCTTAAAACCATTGCGTCACAACTGGCGATTCTTGGCGGAAGCATATATATCGGCGGAAAAAATCTGCGGAATACAGGCAGTCATGAGCTGGCAAAAACAATGTCGATCATGATGACATCACGAATTGAGCCGGAACTGATGACCTGCTATGACGTTATAAGATCTGGACGTTATCCGTATACCGGACAGCTTGGTATCCTCTCGGAATATGACAAACAGCAGATAGCCGAATCAATGAGATTCATGTCCGTTGAGAGCATTTCCGACAAGGATTTCCGATGCATAAGCGACGGTCAGAGACAGCGTGTGATGCTCGCAAGAGCAGTGTGTCAGGAACCGGATATCCTTGTTCTGGACGAACCGACCTCATTTCTTGATATTCACCACAAGCTGGAACTTCTGTCCATGCTGAAACGTCTTGTTGCAAGCAAAAAGATAGGAGTTATCATGTCAATGCATGAACTTGATCTTGCCCAGAGGATATCAGACCGTATTATTTGTGTAAGCAATAACAGAATTGATAAATGCGGAACTCCGGAAGAAATTTTTACCGATGAATATATAAACAAAATATATAATATT
>UQXS01000288.1 GCA_900545125.1 uncultured Ruminococcus sp. | reverse complement strand
CCGGGGCCTTTAACATAAAGTTCGCCGACATCTCCCCTTTTAACGGTATTTCCATTCTCATCGGCAATCTTGACTTCCCAGCCGAAGCCTGCCTTTCCGATAGCGCCGACTTTATTTATATTTTCAACGCCGAGATGTACGCATCCGGGGCCTATCGACTCGCTGAGACCGTAGTTCGTATCATAGAGATGATCGGGAAATACTTTCTTCCACCTTGCAATAAGGGACGGCGGAACGGGCTGTGCGCCGATATGCATAAGTCTCCACTGAGAAAGCTGGTAATCGTCGGGATTGATCTCTCCCCTGTCAATAGCATCAAGAATATCCTGCGCCCACGGTACAAGAAGCCATACGATGGTACATCCCTCGTTTGACACCGTTTCAAGTATCGACTTTGGTTTTACGCCTTTCAGCAGAACTGCTCTTCCTCCTGACAAAAGACTTCCGAACCAGTGCATTTTTGCTCCCGTATGATAAAGCGGAGGAATGCAGAGGAATACGTCATCCCTTGTCTGCCCGTGATGCTTCTGCTCCACTCTGGCAGAATGAACAAGGCTGCCGTGATTATGAAGAATCGCCTTTGGGAATCCGGTAGTACCCGATGAGAAATAGATTGCAGCATCATCTTCATCGGTAAGTGTTATCATCGGATCTTCGCTCTTGCAGTTAGCGACCAGACTGTCGTAATGCTCAGCAAAGCTGGGACATCCCTCTCCGACATAGAAAAGCAGTCTGTTGCGGCTTATCTCATCGGCTATTTCCTCAACACGTCCGATAAATTCCGGGCCGAACACGAGAACATCGACCTCGGCAAGGTCAAGGCAGTACTGTATCTCTGAGGATGCATACCGGAAATTGAGCGGCACTGCCAGAGCGCCTGTCTTTAATATGCCAAAATAAATCGGCAGCCATTCAAGGCAATTCATAAGGAGGATTCCGACCTTATCGCCTTTTTTCACGCCTCTTTCAAGGAGCATGTTTGCAAAACGGTTAGATTTTTCGTCAAAGACCTTCCATGTTATTTCACGTCTGTAACAGCAAAGGGGATTCGGCTCGATAAGCTCGTAATCCTTCCATGTAATACGTCTTATTTCGGTAATTTCAGGATTGACTTCAACAAGAGCCATATCATTTCCGTATAATTCTGCGTTTTTTCTGAGTAAATCTGTAATTGGCATTATGTATATATTCCTTTCATTTAAGGGGAACACCGCACAAAGCACGTCCGACGACCTTATGCGGTGTTGTTCATATATTATTTTATCACAAAAAAGTGAAAAAGTAAAGCGTTTTCAATTATCATTTCTCACAAAAAAGCATCATTTTTATTGGCAATTTGAACAAATACGAAAGTGATAAATATTAATTAAAGTTTTGTACCGCACTTATCGCAGAATTTCTGTCCTGCTTCAAGCTGAGCTCCGCACGTCGGGCAGAATGCAGCCTGCGGAATATCTGCCGGCTGTCCAACAAATCCATTCTGTGCAGGTATAAGGGGAGCACCGTCATTATATCCCTCGATTATCGGAGGCTCAACAAATTCAACTTTGCATCCGCATTTATCGCAGAATTTCTGACCTCTTGTTACTTCAGCACCACATCCTGCACAGGGCATTTTATCTTCAAGAGAAGCAAGAAGAAGCTTGAATTTTTCCAGTTTGTCACTGCATTTGATAATATTCGTAACCGAAGCGGCATACTCATCGCCGGGGTTAGCCGAGTTAAGCTCAAAATACTTTCTGCCGATAGCAAAATATGAGGAATTGATCTCTGCCTCAAGATTTGCCATTTCTTTCTTTACACGTGATTTTTCCTGCATTTTTTTAGAGCTGTCGCTTACACTTTTTGCTCCTCTTTCAACAGAGTCGCCTACTTTTCCTGCAAAGCCCTTAACGGAATCCATAAATCCCATGATTATTACCTCCTAATGTATATATATTTATATTATACCACATTTTCCCATTAAGTCAAGGGAATATGGCAATTTATTTTTTTTGATTTCACAGCATTTACAGCTCTCACAGCCGCATCGGAGAAATCGCTGCATATCGTGGAATAAAGTGTCATGATAGTATCTCCTGCCATAACGAGATCACC
>UQXS01000287.1 GCA_900545125.1 uncultured Ruminococcus sp. | reverse complement strand
GCTCACGGCGCAGCCGGAATGCTCAGGCGATTCGATGCAGAATGCGTTTCTCTGCATCCTTTTACCTGCGAAATGGAACAGCTTTTCTTTTTCTCCGACTATGAACGCAGAATTACAGACGCACTTGAATATTACAAATACTATTTCAGATTCATGAATATAGTCGGAGCAAAATATCTTATTTTTCACAGCGGAAAGGCAGTCAGATCAAAAGACTTCTTCTGTGAGCGCTACAGCAGGCTCTACAGGCTCGGAAAGGAATTCGGAGTAACAGTAGCCGTGGAGAATGTCTCACGCTGTCAGAGCGGTTCTTCGGCGTATATAAAGGACATCGCCGCCATGCTCGGAAACGAATTCTCTTTCGTACTGGATACAAAACAGGCAGTACGTGCAGGGGAAAATCCCTTTAAATTCCTGGATGCCGCCGGAAAAGCCGTAGACCATGTTCATATAAGCGATTCCGGAGAACTTGGGGACTGTCTCCCGATAGGCAGCGGAAGATTTGATTTCAGACTGTTTTTCGATAAACTCGGCAGACTTAATCCCGACTGCTCGGTTATACTGGAACTTTACAGAAATAATTTCAGCGGAATAAGCGAACTTATTTCAAGCTATAATAAACTCAATAAAATGATTGGGAGGAAACAGCAATGAAATGTCCGATTTGCGGCTTTAATGACTCAAAAGTCACGGATACACGTCAACTGAACGACCGCATAAAACGCCGCAGAGAATGCATAAAATGCCGTGGAAGATTCACTACCTACGAAATAGTGGAGATACCTCTGCTTATGGTGGAAAAGCGTGCCGGAGGATTCGAGACTTTCGACCGCTCCAAACTGATAAAGGGTATTTTCTCCGCAATAAAAAAACGTCCCGTAACTATAACGCAGGTGGAAGAAATTGCAGATCATATAGAAAATTACTGTGCAAACGAAATGCGCAATACTATAAAATCCAGCGAAATAGGAAATCTCGTACTCAACAAACTGCGTGAGATCGACCCTATCTCTTATATACGCTTTGCATCCGTATATAAGGATTTTACCGATATAGACAGCTTTGTATCTGTCATCAGTGAATTTAACAACGCTGAAAATGAAGCTCCGGCTTCTGAATAATAAACGGAGGTAAATAAAATGAAAGAAATCCTTGAAAACTTTAATGACCAGAGCGCACAGAACTCCTTTACACAGGCAGATGTGCAGAAAAACAACATTCTTGTAGCTGTATGCTATGTCTTTCCTATCCTTTTCTTCGTCCCCATACTCGTTGACGGAAGTTCGCCATTTTGCCGATTCCACGCCAATCAGCAGCTGACCTTGTTTATTTTCGACATTATCCTCGGCATTGTCATGGCTATAATCGGAATTATTCCGGTGCTTGGAGCTATCATTGATGTTCTTATTAGTCTTTGTATGCTCGCTCTCTTAATTGCTCTTGTTTACGGCGCAGTTAAGGGCATGGCTGTAAGAATACCTTTTATCGGCAATTTCATCAATGTTTTCTGAAATTATGATACCGGCAGACGAATAGTGCCTCCGTCGTCGCTGTAGACCATGGAAGCCACTGCCGTATCATCACAAACAAGCAGCTCTGCCAGCATTTTTCTGCTTTCAGGGCTGTAATTTTTTACTTCGTATACGTAAATCTGACCGTTCCTTCCTGCATATTCACGAAGAGGCAGTCCCTGTTTGTCCTGTATCAGTACGTATTCCTCGTAGGCTTGGGAAAAATCCGAAGGAATCGTTATTTCCTTGCCGGCTATTTCCTCAACTTCCCACCCATGCGAAGCAAAATAATCAATGCGTTCGCTGACGGCAGAAGCCGGTATTCTCTTTTTTTCCGGAGATTTCGTTCCACTATCCTTTCCCGGTAAAAAGATAATTGCCGCTCCCATTGCGACCGCCGCAGAAAATAAAATAATTGTCCTTTTTTGCATATTATCACAACCTTTTTTATTAGTTTATGAACTATGTCAATAATTTAAGTGTTTCTGTTCCTCATACTCATGTCACAGGAAAATTTTACCTATGGATACTTACTATAATTCATTTCATTATCCCTTTACGTGGGAATGAAATAATTAATAATGGGTTTCCAAAGGGGGGACTCCCAACAGGA
>UQXS01000286.1 GCA_900545125.1 uncultured Ruminococcus sp. | reverse complement strand
TGACATACCCTGCTTCCGAACCGCCGTCTGATTACCCGTGGAACAGCGATCCCCCACCCGACTGGGGCTGGCAGCCGCCGCCTGACAGAGATCATAACCACGGCGATTACAGCTATCCTCCTTACTATCCGCCGGAATATTTCGATCCCTACTGGCAGAAAAATCATACAGATGACGATTACTGTGGCAGCAACCGTCAGGACGGATTCAGCGGAACGTTCAATGAAAATTCAGCAGCCGGCAGGATAATGCCTCTGGAAAACACATCGGCAGTACCGGAGAAACTGGAAACGGCAAAAAAGACCGGTGCATCGCCGAAAGGTGAACGTCCCGGTGCAGAACCTGTTCCCAGATCCCTGGGTTCTATCGACTTCTTTATTATAATGTCCGACAACAACGGCAAATATCTGGCAGTTCTCAACAACGACGAATTACAGCAGAGTACGGCACAGAAATATATTTCAAAGATACTGGAATCAAAGGCGGAAACAGGAACCCTGAATCAGTATCAGTTCTATCAGATGCCGAAAGATAACGGAACTCTTATGGTTCTCACCGACAAAAGTACGGAAATAGATATGCTCAACAAGCTCATCCGCACCACAATCACGATCGGAGCTGTGGCATTTCTTCTGCTGTCTGTTGCGGCGTTTTTCCTCAGCATTCAGATAGTCAAACCGCTGAAAACTGCCTTTGAAAAACAAAAACAATTCGTCTCCGATGCAAGCCACGAACTGAAAACACCTGTGACGGTCATTTCTGCCAATGCGGATGTTCTGTCAGGAGAAATAGGCGAAAACAAGTGGCTGACCTATATAAAATCACAGACCGAAAGGATGAATGTTCTCGTAAACGATCTGCTGAATCTCACCAGACTTGAAAATAATACCGCCGATTTTATGCGTACCGATTTCAATCTCAGCAAGGCAATCATAAATACAGCTCTCCCCTTTGAATGTCAGGCTTTTGAGACAAACAAAAAATTTATCGTAAACGTTGATGAAGATATTATGATAAACGGCAGCGAAAAACATATAAAACAAATGGCTGCAATCTTCATTGATAACGCCCTTAAATACTCCAACGACGGAGGAACTGTCAGGGTCACTCTGAAAAATGCGGGCGATAAGAAGATATTCACCGTTTTCAATACCGGAAAAGGAATCCGTGAGTCGGAAAAGGACAAGATATTCGAGCGTTTCTACCGCAGCGACGAATCGAGAAACCGTTCTACCGGCGGATATGGTCTGGGTCTTGCCATAGCGAAATCCATTATTGACAAGCATAAATTCAAAATCTCTGTAGATACCCGTGAGGGTGAAAGCATAAGCTTTGTTATAACAATGTAAAATAAAATTTCCCGGAACGTCATAATTAAATTGACATTCCGGGCTTTTTATTCTTCTATAAGTATCTTTTTGATTATTTGTCTTGCTATCACATAATCTTCAATGCAGCAATGATATTTTTTATTGCTGAGTGTCGTTGTAAATATTATGTGTCCGGATTTGACAGAAACAGATGTTATCTGATCGAAGCGGATATTGAAATCCAGTGTGCCAAATCCTAAAGATGGACAGGCAACGCCATTTATTCCGTCCTTTGTAATAGTAAGGCAGTTTTGCCTGATTTGAAAGCACTTTATAATGTATGTACCGAGAACAAATATTGCTGCGATTATTAAAACAACACGTAAGATTTCCATGATTGATACAAGTTCTTTCAAGGTTTTGTAAGACTCGTCGTTATAACTGCTGCTGTAATGATTTCTGTATTCTCTTAGCGCATCTTCAATATGCGATATGCCAAGGTTAATAATGCAGACACAAATAAAATTGCTTATAACTTGCAGAAAGCAAAAGAAGATCCACCGTGTGAAAAGTCTGTTGCTGTAACCTGTCCGGAAAATAATATTATCGGCGTTGTTAAGGTACTGCCGTCCGGATGATACATATGGAAAACTCTGATCAGCTGATGCACTGACAACAGGCAAATTATTATCCTGCGGCTCACCGCATCCGGAACAGAATTTTGAACTTTCAGAAATCTGTTTTCCGCATTTTTCACAGTACGGCATAATAAAACCTCCGATACGTATAAAGTAAGGACAATATGTCCATAATTATATTATAGGACATATTGTCCTAATTCTCAAGC
>UQXS01000285.1 GCA_900545125.1 uncultured Ruminococcus sp. | reverse complement strand
GCGACAACGAGGGTAATATTTCGGGACTTTTCTGATATGATAAAAATTATTACCCATTCTCCGGAAGAAACAATAAAGACGGCAGAAAAGCTCGGCAGACTTATCGGTGCAGGAGATATGATCGCTTTCAGCGGCGGTCTTGGTGCAGGGAAAACGACGTTTACCCGTGGTCTTGCCATAGGCATGGGAATGAAAGATGTAGTCTCCTCCCCTACTTTCGCACTGGTCAACGAATACCACAGCGACAATATAACGCTGTATCACTTTGATATGTACCGGATAAATTCGGAAGAAGATCTTGAATCAACAGGCTTTTACGACTATCCCTTTGAGGAAAACGCTGCCGTTATCGAATGGTCGGAAAATATCCGTGAATTTCTCCCCGAAAATACAATTTATATCACAATAAATTCCCACGGTGAAAACGAACGTGAAATTATAATAGAGGACGGTGGCAGATTTGCTGATTCTTGGAATTGATACCTCCGGAAAAACAGCTTCGGCAGCTCTTTTTGATACGAAAACGGAGATTTTTACCGCTCAGAGCACGGTCTATACTCAGAAAACTCACTCTCAGGTCATAATGCCGCTCGTAAAGGATATCATGGCTCAGTCCGGAAAAACGCCCGAAGATCTGAATGCTGTTGCTGTAGCAGCCGGTCCTGGTTCGTATACCGGTCTGAGAATCGGTGTTGCTGCCGTAAAAGCCCTGTGCTTTGGTCTGGGAATTAAATGCTGCGGAGTTTCCACTCTGGAGGGACTCGCCTGCAATAATATTTCTCACAAAGGAAATATCTGCGCCATAATGAAAGCAAGAAACGATCTTGTCTACTGCTGCAATTACAAGAGCGACGGCTACTGTATAGAACAGACAGGCAAGGAACAGATAATCTCCCGTGATGCTCTGGCAGAATTCCTTGCTCTCAGAGGCGAAGAAACACTGCTGTGCGGCGACGGCGGAACGGATTTCTTTACGGATTACCGCTCACCTATGCTCATTATCGCTCCGCCGCAGGGACGGCTGCAAAATGCTTCCGGCATATGCCTTGCAGGAGCATCAAAGCAGCTTATTGATCCTGAACAGCTTGAAGTATCATATCTGCAAAAGGTAAAAGCCGAAAAGGATATGGAAGAAAAACAGAAATCGGAGGAATTGAAATGATAGCAATAGGATGCGATCATGCAGGAGTCGAAATGAAAAAAGCGGTCATAGAAGCTCTTGTCCAGAAAAATTATGAAATAGAGGATCTCGGCACGGACGGCGCTCCATGCGACTATCCTGTTATCGCCGAGGCTGTCTGCCGCCGTGTCGCATCAGGCGAATGCGAAAAGGGAATACTTATCTGCGGTACCGGTATTGGTATGTCAATGGCTGCAAATAAGATAAGCGGAATCAGAGCCGCACTCTGCTCCGATTCATTTTCGGCACGATTCACACGTCTGCACAATGACGCAAATGTCATGTGCCTCGGAGCAAGAGTTCTGGGAACTGGTCTTGCCTGCGAACTTGCCGAAATATTCCTGTCCACAGGCTTTGAGGGCGGCCGTCACCAGAGACGCATTGATCTCATAGCCGATCTTGAAGAAAAAAACCGAAAGGGCTGATATTATGTCAAATTTACATATAATCGCACATCCTCTTGTACAGCATAAAATCTCTCTGCTGAGAGACAAAAACACCGGTACAAAGGAATTCCGTGAGCTTGTATCAGAAATAGCAATGTTTATCTGCTACGAATCCACAAGAGATCTTCCGCTTAAAGAGATCGAACTTGAAACACCTATGTGTGTTGCAAAAACAAAAATAATCTCCGGCAGAAAGCTGGCTTTCATTCCTATTCTCCGTGCCGGACTTGGCATGATCGAGGGTGTGACAAAGCTTGTTCCTGCTGCAAAGATCGGTCATATTGGAATTTTCCGTGACCCCGACACAAAAGAACCTGTAAAATATTACTCCAAGATGCCGGACGACATCCACGAGAGAGATGCTATTATAGTCGATCCTATGCTTGCAACGGGTAATTCCGCTGTTGCTGCCATTGATGAACTAAAAGCTCTCGGCGTGAAGAATATCAAGTTCATGTGCATTATCTGTTCCCCGGAGGGAGTTGACAAGGTTCAGACAGCTCACCCCGATGTAGAGATTTACACAGGTGCTCTTGATGAAAAACTTAATGAAGATAAATT
>UQXS01000284.1 GCA_900545125.1 uncultured Ruminococcus sp. | reverse complement strand
TGTTCCGATATTCTCGTTAACATAAGCAATAATATCATTATTTACCTTTTTTATAATAGCAGGAGCACCAAAAAAATCCGCCAGTATCACAAATTGTTTTGTTTGTTCAGGAAAATTTTCTGCGAATAAAGGATATGCTTTATCCAGATACGGATTGTTTTCCAGTATAATTGATACAAACTGTTTCTTTTGTTCGCTATTCAAGGAGTTGTTACTCATATTGTTAAACGCTGCGGCAGCCTTACTGCATGAATCATTGGTAGTCCAGTCACCGAATTTTATATTTCCCTTTTTAGGAAATTCATTAATTATATAGTTATACATACTGGCTATACCACTCCAAAATCCATTTCGCAGGTCATTACGCATTTTGTCGTTTTGAAACATAGCTTTAAACTCTTTTTTTGCTTCACTTTTATCACCGGCATTCATAAACGCACTATCAAGGCGTCCTGACATATTCATATCACCTGTGGCATAGCCAACAGAATTATCTATTGATCTACGCTTCTCTTTGAGTGCTTCAAGCTCATTAAGAGTTTCATAGTAAGGCTCAGAGAATGCTTTGTATGCAGTTTTGAATGAATTAACATAACCTTTTTTATAGTATTCTGAATATACCGTATTGGCATCTAATGTTAAAATGCCGACAGAAAGTGCATCATTAACAACTTCCGGAATGGTTCGTTCTATTAGCTCCTCAAAGGTTTTATCAGCTTTTTCTACAAGATGATCAAGCTTTTTATAGCCGCTTTCAATTTCCATATACTGTTCATAGGCGTCATCAGCAATTGCATGATATTTTTTTCTAAGTTCTGTAAAAACGTGTCGATCCGCAGATACAATAAATGTGTTGTCAAACAGTTGAAATTCCATGGGGGTATTATTGTTTTCAATAATTTCTTTTAAACTTTTCATAATCATTCTCCTTTGATAATCATTTGAATTGGTGTTATAATACACTGGAGGCAGCCGCAAATTTCTTCAATTAAAGTCAATACACTGAATACCAACGAAATACAGGGATTTTTTGATGATAGATGACGATAAATCTGACGGCAAATAAACTTTTTACGCTGCGATTCTCAACAGGTTCATGCACTGAGTTTTGCGCTCCATTGAGGAGTGAACATACCTATTCAGCGTAGTTTCAACGGAAGCATGACCTAAGATTTCGGACAGCGTTTTCACATCGAATCCAAGCTGAATACAGTTAGTCGCAAACATATGACGCAGACTGTGATAGTTTATTGACGGCAATTTTGCTTTTTTAAGAATCGACTTGAATCTTCTCTGCATCGTGCGTGGTTCGGTGACTTTTGTATTCCCCGACAAAATATAGAAGTTTTCACTGCTGCGGAATTTCCGCAGTATATCCATAATAAACGCCGGAATCGGAATTACTCGCCGTGAGGAACGGCTTTTCGGAGTATTGATTATCAAGCGAGTCCCATGCGCTCCTGTGCGAATGCGCTGAACTGTCCGCCTGACGGTAAGAATACTTTTTTCAAAGTCGATATCGCTCCATTTCAGACCGCATACTTCACCGATACGAAGTCCCGTATACAGGCTGAGAAGTACGCCAATTGACGTATTATCAGTGCTTTTCAGCAGACAGCCGCACAACTGTTTTTGCTGAAAATCCGAAAATAAATTCATTTCCTTTTTCTCGGATTTTGGCAAAATCACGTCGGCAATTGGATTTCCAAAACCATGGACTCTCGAAATATATTTTGTCATTGATTTGAAAACGATTACTATATCCGAAACATATTTTGCCGACAGTCCAATTTTTAGCTTGCTTTCTATGAAGTTGTGAAGCATTTGAACCGTCAGCTGTTCGTACCGCAAACCGCCAAATTCAGGCAGAATATGCTTGTCAGATTTCATTCTGTAATTGGCATATGTGGACTCCTTGACCTTGAATTTCACGGCAGCAAGCCATTCCTCAAAAAGCTCTTTTACCGTCAGCTTTCCCGATGAATTTTTTGCTATAGTAGTGGCTTTCAGAATCTGTAATTTTGTCTTGACTTCCTGATAGCTTTTTCCGTAAATCGAGCGATATTTCGCTGCTCCGACCTTGTAACGACCCTCCCATCGACCGTCTTTACGTTTATAAATATTTTCACCTTTTCGTGGCATAGTCTCCCTCCCAAAACGACCAGAATCATGACGGCTGATACGCTTAAAA
>UQXS01000283.1 GCA_900545125.1 uncultured Ruminococcus sp. | reverse complement strand
GGTCTGTGGAGCAGCAGGGACATTGCACGGTAAGCGACGGCGTGCTTTGACAGGTCGTCGTACACAATGAGGACGTCTCTGCCCTTTGACATGAAATATTCCGCAATAGCAGTGCCCGAATAGGGGGATATATACTGAAACGGCGCAGGATCACTTGCGGATGCACATACTACTACTGAGTAGTCCATTGCACCGTATTTTTTCAGAGTTCCGACAACCTGTGCGACAGTGGATGATTTCTGACCTATGGCAACATAGACGCAGACAACATCCTTGCCTTTCTGGTTTATTATCGTATCCACGGCGATAGAAGTTTTTCCGGTCTGCCGGTCGCCGATGATAAGCTCACGCTGACCTCTGCCGATAGGGAACATTGAATCAATAGCCATGATTCCCGTCTGGAGAGGAACGCTTACCGGCTTTCTTTCGATAACGCCCGGAGCTTCACGCTCGATAGGGAAGTAATCCTCGGCATTTATTGCACCAAGACCGTCGATAGGAGCACCCAGTGCATCAACGACACGTCCGAGAAGTTCGTCGCTTACGCCGACTCCGGCACGTTTGCCCGTTCTGACAACGGAAGAGCCTTCGGTAAGACCGTGGTCATCGCCGAGAAGAACCACGCCGACAGTTTTTTCTTCAAGATTCTGTACTATGCCTCGTATGCCGGTCTCGAATTCGACCAGTTCGCCGTACATAACAGAGTTCATGCCGTGTACCTGTGCGATTCCGTCGCCGAGCCGTGTGATAAAACCTGTCTCGGTAACTCCGGATTTGACTTCAAAATCCTTGACTTCCGTTTTGAGAACGGATATAATATCGCTCATGGATTTTTTTCCGGCGTTGTTTTCGTTGATTCCGGAATATTCGGCAGCCTTGCTGTGCAGATTTTCTTTCATGCGTTTCAGTGCTGTACGGTAACTTTTGTCGTATTCCGCATCGCCTGCATTCAGGATAAATCCGCCGATTATATCCGGATCATGCCTGTATTCTATAGATACGTCCTCTTTGACGAATCTGTCCATGATATACTTTCGGAGATCAGCCTGCTGAGCTTCCGTAAGCGGCGTAACATAGCGGACAACAGCCTTTATGCTGCCCTGTTTTTCAAGAAGTGCATCGCTGTATTCGTCGATAACTTCCGGAAGAAGTCCTACAGTTCTGTTTTTTACTGCGTCAAGTATTAATTTCTGCATACTTCCGGGGAAAAGTCTGGAAACTATCCCACGTTTTTCCTCTTGTGTAACAAGGGGATTTGACAGAGTATCGGCAGCATCGGCACATTCGGTAAGAATGCGCTTTGTTTCTTCGGCATCCTCCGGCGGAACGTCAAGGCGCAGCAGTTCTTTCAGCAGATCTTTATCAAAGTTGCTCATTTGCTGTTGACCTCCTCTTCGGATAAGAATTTATCCACAAGACGGCGGTTTTTCTCATCGTCAAGATTTTCGCCGATGATCTTCGAGGCAGCTTCTATAGCAAGATCGGCGATCTGCGTCTGAGCCTGCGACAGTACTCTTTTGCGCTCGTTTTCAATGGTCTTGTTTGCGTCGATGATAAGCTGATCTGCCTCTTCCTGCGATTTTTTCAGAATTATTGATTTCTCAGATTCCGCATCCTCGTGCGCTTTCATGATTATTTCCTGAGCCTTTTCTTTTGCCTCGCTGATATTATCGCTGTATTCCTTTTTCAGAGCCTCAGCTTCTTCCTTTGATTTTTTGGCAGAATCTATATCGTCCTGAATGGCACGTGTGCGCTCGTCCATAATCTTTCCGATAGGCTTGAAAAGGAAAATTTTCAGCAGTATGAACAGCAGTATAAGGTTTACTGCCGACCATATGAAGTTCCAGATATTTATATCCAGCATAATAGTGTTTTCCTCCTGTTTTTATTTAAGGAAAAAGATGATAAGTATTGCAATAACAAAGCCGTAAATAGCGGTAGCTTCGGCAAGAGCGCATCCCAGAAGGAGAGCCTTGTTTATGTCGCCTTTAGCTTCAGGCTGACGTGCAATAGCCTCGGCAGCCTTTGAAGTAGCAAGTCCGATTCCGATTCCTGCGCCTGCGCCTGTAAGAACGGCGATAGCAGCGCCCAATGCGATTGATCCCATGATAAACCCTCCTGTTTTTATTTAAGGAAAAAGATGATAAGAATAGCGATAACAAAGCCGTAAATAGCGGTAGCTTCGGCAAGAGCGCATCCCAGAAGGAGAG
>UQXS01000282.1 GCA_900545125.1 uncultured Ruminococcus sp. | reverse complement strand
TTAAAAATAATTTTTGATTATTAAATTATAACAAAAATGGGGATCATCTGATCCCCGAAAAATGTCATATAATTCCCTCGGCAGCCTTGTCAATGCAGTTAAGATAGTAATCTTTACTCCAACTGTATTCAAACTCGCTGAATAATTTAAGGCAGGCACGAGCACTGTCCGCAGCAGCGTCAAGTCCTTCTGTTTCCCCGGAACGTGCAATAAGATAAACACCGGTTATCATTATCTCCAGAAGTTTTTCGTCATTTTTGCCCTGCGGCTTGTATCCGAAATTCATCAACTTAAATGCTTCACGGTAGCGTTTGGCAGCGCAGTCGGCAAGAGCAAGAGCAATATACATATCAGCCTGTTGACGCAGCGGCTTTTTCTGTGCAAAAACCTGCATAAAATTAATGTTTTCCGTTCTGAAATCCTCCGCATCACGCCACCTGCCAAGCTTGCTCTGCGTTTTGAGCATCTCGATACAGTATGAAAATTTTTCATCTCCGCCAAGCTTTTTTTCCATAAGCATTTCCAGATAAAAAGCCGCACTCTTATTGTCATAGATCTTATCATAAAATCCTGCAAGCTGAATAATATCATCGGCAGCAGGCTTTTTTGCATCATTTATAAAGGCATCTGCGTATTCTTCGCATAGTTCCTTCGTATAGCCTGAATCAACGAACATTGTATACAGTTCTTCGTATTTCTTCATTTCTGCTCCGAACGATGGCCGGAGTGATTTTGCGAAATTACTTTTCTTACGCTCAGACGGCGATATCATAGATATTGTCCCTCCCGAAAGTATCACGGCAGACATCTGCCTCAGCAGTCTCTGAAAAACTTATCCGACATAACAAAAAAGAATCTCAGGGAACGCCTTAATACAAAAATTACATTCTTTTAATAATTCTATCACAAATTCAATTATTAGTCAACATAAGATAGCCGGATTTCTGCAAAACTGTTGAAATGCACAAAAAAGGATTGTAAAATTCTCCTAATCAAAAATATTAACTTGCATAATTGTTTAAGATTATTTCAAGTTTTTGTGCTATAATTATTATAAGTAATTTTAATATGGGGGATGGGATTTTATGAAACTGCTTATAGTCGAAGACGAAGAACAGCTCGCCGACGCTCTGACCGAAATACTTAAACGTGACAAGTACAGCGTCGATACCTGCTACGACGGTATAGACGGTCTGGACAACGCTCTTACCGGTGTCTACGACTGCATCATTCTCGATATAATGCTGCCCGGAATGAGCGGAATTGAAGTTCTGCGCAATCTCAGAAAGGAAAAAATAAATACGCCCGTTCTGCTTCTGACAGCACGAAGCGAGATAGAGGACAAGATAAACGGTCTTGATACGGGCGCTGACGATTATCTCACCAAACCTTTCGTTACAGGGGAACTTCTCGCACGCATAAGGGCTCTTACCCGCCGGAAAGGCGAAATAATCGACGAAAACCGGATGGACTACAACGGCCTGCTGCTTAATAAAAATACAAGTTCGGTCATGTGGCTGGACAATGACGTGAAGCTTAGTCTCAAGGAATATCAGATCATGGAACTGCTTATATCCAATCCAAAACAGATTCTCCCCAAAGAACGCATTATAGAAAAAATCTGGGGATACGAAAGCGACGTGGAATACAACAACATCGAAGTATACATATCATTCCTCAGAAAAAAACTTTCGGTCATATCCGCTCCGGTACAGATAAAAACAGCCCGTGGTATCGGTTATTTTCTTGAATAAGGAGGGACTTTATGTTCCGGAAAGCACAGCTTAAATTCTTTGCTATCATCACCAGTATTCTGCTGGCAGTATTCATTGCTGTTCTTGGATCTGTCAACCTGATAATGAAAGCAGTTATGGAAAGGCAATCCCGGAATGTTCTCCGGCAGATCGCCGAAGGCGTAGAGTACGACGATTCAACCTCTACATTTACTTTTGTTCATCCCGATCATGAACCGTTCAAGCCTGATGAAACGCCTCCGCCCAGACCTGAACCAACAACAGCAACTACAACAACTGTTACTTCAACTTCGGCAGCAACGTCTACATCAACCGTCACTGCCACCGCAGCTGCAACGGAATCTCATGAGGAGACCACCGAACCGACAGAACCTGAACCCGATACATGGGACGAACCCGAAACCGTTCCCGAAGAAACATCCCCGCCTACAGAACCTGAAACGCCTGCGGTAACTCAGCCGCCGGTGACATACCCTGCTTCCG
>UQXS01000281.1 GCA_900545125.1 uncultured Ruminococcus sp. | reverse complement strand
CCATCGTTGTCGTTGTAGTGACAGGCGGAACATCCTTATCATGAGTATTCACAACTACAAACTGATTTTCGTTTGAACGATATATTACAGTGTAATGTTCCGGTATATTGATTTCTTTGACTCTCCATACATCGGAGATTTTTGCCGTCCAACTATATGTCCAGTCATTTTCTTCACTGAGAGTTACCGTTTCTTTTAGAACGGAATTGCAATATATTTCCACGTCTACCGAAGCCGATCTGTCCTGCGGAAACTCCTCGTCGTTTTCCCATATCTTCATAAGCCTGAATCTCTCTGTGTCCGCTCCAAGAACATCCTGGTAAGTGAACTTAGGATACGCAGTCATATCCGGATTGCTTTCAGAAACCTCCACAAACATCGGAGCGGGAGTGTAAGTTCCCTTTCCGACAGTCAGCTTGTCACCGCAGACAAGATATATTCCCGGTTCAAGATCTTTGAACACAATATTTCCGTCAAAATCAGTGATCCCCTCAGCATCCGGAACAATATTATCCAGGACGGCATAACTTTCAAGCGTCGAAGCCGCTGCCATCAGAGCATCTGCCGACAAATCACCGAAAGTCACTTTATATCCGGAAAAATTTCCACTGGGAACAATCGTATTTCCACTGCGTTTTCCTGCGTGATAAAACCGCCATGTCATCCCGGAAAGTGATTCACCTCTGCTTTCACAGACGAGAGTTACCGAACCTGTCTTTTCCGCACGGACTCCGATATTCGTTCCGCTGAACATTATCAAAACAGAAGTAATAACACATATTATAAATGCTGCTGCACGATCATATTTTCTTACACTCACATCAATCACCATCCTCTTCATTCTTTATTTTGATTTTCGTATAGTCCAGCGTTCTTGTTTTTTTCCTTTTGCCGCCAATGACCCAGATTAATATCAGTATAATAACAAATACCGTGAAAATAACCGGCACAACAAGCATTGGATCAACTTGCAGTGCATCCGGATTCACCTTGACTTTCACCTCTGATTCATCATAAACAGTTTCAATTCTGTGTGAACGCAGCAACAGTCGGTGAGTATTTACGCCGTATGGAGTACACGTCATAAGCGTTACATAATCCTTTTCGGGAATTATCGCAAGTTTATCCACATCTTCCGGCTTGACAGTAAGAATTTTTTCTACCTCGTAGGTGTAGACCTGATCAAGAATCGTTATCGTGAAAGTGTCTCCCTCAACCATTTTGTCAAGATCAGTAAAAAGCTTTGCAGAGGGCAGTCCCCTGTGCGCCGATATAACAGCGTGTGTATCTGCTCCGCCGACCGGAAGCGACGAACCCTGCAAATGTCCTGCCGCAATGTTGAGAACCTCTTCGCTTGTTCCGTGATATATCGGGTATTCGGCATGGATAACAGGAATTGTGATATATCCCATTATTCCCGTGCCGGAAACGTTTAGTATATCGTCATAGTCGGATATCTCATCATAATTTAAAAAAGGAGCATACAGTCCGGCAAGCTGTTCGTTGTATTCGTGCGCTTCGTTGATAAGATTTTCTATGTCGCCGCTGTCCATTTTGGCGACGGTTTCTTTATAGTTTGAAATTACTTTAGATTGAACCCTTTCGTTCCACCAGTTGCTTATTATCGGATAAAGCATCACGGAGAGCCCCACGAGCAGTATTATGATTAAAATAATCGTTGAAATTTTGCCTGATTTTTTTCTCATGAAGCCCTCCCTGATGCCTGCCGGCAGATTGCTCCGCCGACAGGAATAAGGTTAAATTAAATTGGTTTTTGCTCTGTAATCAGCGATTACTCGGCATTGTTTTTGCCCATTCTCTTCTTTGTGATAAGCACGATTCCTGCTACTGCTACCATAGCGCCGCCGCCGAGGTAGAACAGTGTTGTACCCATGCCACCGGTGCTGGGGAGTGATGAACCAGATGTATCAACAATCGTATTATTCATACCAGCACAAGTATCATCCAAAGTCATCGTCGGAGTACCTTCGTTTTCAACGTGAGTTGCACTAATAGTAACCGTTGTATCTGTTGCCAAATTATATCCCTCAGGAGCTACGGTTTCCTTTAATGTATAAGTACCTGCATCAAGTCCAATAATGTTAAAAGTACCGTCAGCCTGTGATACTATATCAGCACTTGCACCCTCACCAGTTGCTGGAACATATGCATTTTTAGTACTATTCCATTTAAAGGTTATAGCAGTTTCACCAGACATAAGATTAAATGTAGCACCTG
>UQXS01000280.1 GCA_900545125.1 uncultured Ruminococcus sp. | reverse complement strand
AAGCTGCTGCCATTACTGATTCAAAGAATTCCTTATTTTCGTCGGGAGGAATTTCTTTATATTTCCCAGCATTCTTTCATCCGGGACGAAAACAAGCCTTGTTTTGCCGTAATCGCTGTGATCGAAATCAGCGTAATATTCGTCCGAAGCGATGTTATTCGTAGCGAAAACAACTGTCATATCCTCGGATTCTTCCATATCGTCGCTGTATTTTCCGAAAGCGGAAAAAGTTCTGACCTCAACGCTGAGCAGAGCTTTCCTCTTCTTTCTGGCAATTATCTTGTCTATGTCAAGTTCGCCGTTGGTAAAGGTATACTCATACTCCACCGATCTTCCCTGAATAAGAAGATATGTAACATATCCGCCTCCTGCCGCAAGAATAAACGCCATTATCGCAATTGGCAGGCGTGCGAGCTGCAATATTCCCAGAAGAACAAGGCAAATGGAAAAAAGAATTCCCGAAATAAGAGTTCCGATCCTACTCAGTTTTTCAGATCTGGTTTCGCAGCGTGACACGAGCTGTTCAGCAAAATTATCCATGATATATCTCCTTACAATTCAGCAAAATTATAAAAGTTTACAGTATAAATGACCGTCTGATATTATAATATCACAAATTTGTCAGAATTTCAAGATAAATACTTGATTTTTTTTTATTTTTAGTATATAATTATAGTGAACCCTATGACGGAGAGAGTAAGTCCGTGATGAAGTCTACAGAGAGGAGCCGACAGGTGGAAAGCTCCGGCGGAAAGCAGACCGAAGTTCACTCCCGAGGGGCAGCCCTGAAACTCCTGCATTGCTGCGGTATGCTGTAGGGGCTGACGTATGCCTGCGTTAAGGGCAAGAGAGTGTCGGCTCTCCTGACAATGGGTGGTATAAGCAAGATGTTGATCTTGTCCTGTTGGACAGGATCTTTTTATTTTCCGATACATAAAATAATCAATGCCAGCAACTTAAAGTGTGGACTCTGTCCCCACACCCCTGCCAAAGGGGAATACATCCCCTTTGGAAACCCAGTATTAATTATTTCAGATACCCTTAAAGGGCATCTGAAATAATTATAGCAGAATGCCATAAGAAAAATTTCCTTTTTGACAAGGGTTTAGAAACAAAATCATTCAAGTTGTTGACATTGATAACGCAGCAAACACATAATCTTTATGCGTTCTGCCAAATAAAAATTCAGGAGTTGATTATTGTGAAAGAACAGCTTGAAAAAATTGAAGCGCAGGCTAAGCAGGAACTTGAATCCTGCACAGAGATCAAAGCACTGGACGATCTGAGAATAAGATTTCTTGGAAAAAAGGGCGAACTCACTGCGATCCTCAAACAAATGGGAAAGCTCTCCGCCGAAGAACGTCCGGTCATCGGTCAGCTTGCCAATCAGGTGAGAGCAGATATTGAAGAGGCTCTCAAAAACAAACTTGATGCTCTTAAAGCCGAGGAACAGGAAGCAAAAATCAGAGAAGAATCAATTGATATCACTCTTCCCGGAAAGCACGCTCCTTTCGGCAAACTGCATCCGCTCACCAAAGTGGAGAACGAAATACGTGAGATCTTCATGGGCATGGGATTTGACATTGCCGACGGCCCTGAGATCGACGACGATTACCACGTTTTCGAGGCACTGAATCTTCCTCCCGATCATCCTGCCCGTGATACACAGGATACTTTCTACATCGAGGGCACGAACGAGACAATTCTTCTCCGCACCCAGACATCATCCGTGCAGGTTCACGTAATGGAAAATCAGAAGCCGCCTATCCGCATTATCTCACCGGGACGTGTTTTCCGTTCCGATGCCGTTGATGCAACACACTCTCCCCTGTTCCACCAGATCGAGGGACTTGTTATCGACAAGGGCATCACTATGTCAGATCTCAAAGGCACGCTTGATATGCTCATGAAAAAGCTCTACGGCAATGACTGCAAACTGCGTTTTCGTCCTCACCATTTTCCGTTCACAGAACCGAGCTGTGAGGTGGATATAAGCTGCTTCAACTGCGGCGGCAAAGGCTGCTCCATGTGCAAGGACGAGGGATATATCGAGCTTCTGGGCGCTGGAATGGTTCATCCCAAGGTGCTTGAAAACTGCGGCATAGACAGCAGTGTCTACTCAGGATTTGCATTTGGTCTCGGTCTTGAACGTATGGTTATGGGACGTTACGATATAAACGACCTCCGTCTGCTTTACGAGAACGACGTCCGCTTCCTTGAACAATTCTAAGAACAGTCAGCTTATGTGG
>UQXS01000279.1 GCA_900545125.1 uncultured Ruminococcus sp. | reverse complement strand
ACGGGGGAGAATCTTTCCTCAGAAAGGTTTCCCCCGATAACTGCATATAAAGTTTAATAGAAGAAGAACAGCAATTATTCAAAGGAATCAAGGTCGATGCCGGCGAGGAGTTCTTTGAGGTTTGCGAGTTCGTCCGCAGTAAGCGTTACGCCCTTTCCCATTCTCGAATGGTCGGGCGACCATTCACGAATATCGTACTTGGGTTCATATTCGTTCCAGCTTACCATGTTGAGTTCTTTTGTCCAGCCCTTGGCGTTCTCTGAAAGAACTCCGATAGATTCTGTGATTTCGTACTTTAATTCAGCCATATTAATTATCCTCCTGAAATTATTCAAGCACCGGCATTACAGCGAGAGCCTGATATTCTGCCGCTTTATCCATAGCATCCCTGAAGTTCATTTTTTCCGTTGTAATGAACGATATACCGTTTTCGTGTTCGTATGAACCCTCCGGAGCATCGCACGACGACGGTACACGGAAGTACCACCGGGCGGTCAGTTCGTTGATATTTGCGATAAATTCGTTGTCCTGTGAAGATTCCCAGCTCTGGGAGAAAACCGTAACCTTATGCTTGACAGCCTCTATAACATCGCCGAGAACAGCACTTGCTGTCGGTAGCTTTCCTGCGCCCCGTCCATAGAACATAACTTTGTCGATTCCGTCTCCGTAGACTGCGACAGCGTTGAAAACATCATTCACGCCGGACATGATATCGTCGTAGGAAACGAGCATTGGCATAACGGAGGGGAGAATTCTTCCGTCGTCCAGAGAATTCACCATAGCGATAAGTTTTACGCCGTGACCGAGAACATCGGCGGCGGCAACATCGCAGAGTTCAACGGATGAAATTCCCTTTGTGTAGACATCTTTCGGGTAAACGTGCTTTCCGAAAACGAGAGAGGAGATAATGCATATTTTCCGGCAGGCGTCATGACCCTCGATATCGGCTGTAGGATCTTTTTCGGCATAGCCCAGTTCCTGAGCAAGACTGAGAGCCTTGTCAAAGGGCATATTATCGTTGTACATTTTTGTGAGGATGAAGTTTGTAGTACCGTTGAGGATTCCTGCAACACGGGTTATATCGTTGGCTGCAAGGCATCTGTGGAGTGGTCTGATTATCGGAATAGCACCGCCCACGCTTGCTTCAAAGAAGAAGTTGCAGTTGTGCTCTTTAGCCGTTTTCAGCAGGATATCGCCCTTGGCGGCGACGAGTTCCTTGTTTGATGTTGAGACGCTTTTTCCTTTTTCAAGACACGCCTTAACGAATGTGAAAGCCGGTTCAACGCCGCCCATGCATTCGGCAACTGATGTTACTTCGCCGTCGTTTACGATATCTTCAAAGTTCTTCGTCAATTTGTCACGATAAGGGGACTGCGGAAAATCTCTCAGATCGAGAATATATTTTATATCCATTTCCGTTCCGGCACGTTTTTCGATACTCTGTTTGTTTTTGTAGAAAAGTTCTACAACACCGGAGCCGACAACTCCGTAGCCTAAAACCGCAAATTTTGCTGACATATATGATACCTCCGATTGCTATTCGGCGGAGAGGATCTTGACCTCAAGCACGCCGTTGAGTTCAGTAATTAAATAGAGCCATTCAAGCTTTTCCTCCGAAACACCGGGCAGGCGCAGGGAAATGTTAATCGCCGCCGCACCGTCTATTGGGATGCTCTGGTTTACCGTGAGGATATTGGCATCGTGGCTGTGCAAAAAAGCAAGTACGCTTGAAAGCACGCCCGGACTGTCGCTGAGCAGCAGATAGAGACTGACTATTCTCCGGGTGATAAGCTCCTCGTAGGGGAAAACGCTGTCCTTGTATTTATAGTATGCGCTCCTGGATATACCCACTCTCCGGCAGGCAGATGCAGAACTTTTTTCGCCTTTCTGGGCGATAAGTTTTTTCACTTCAATGACCTTGGAAAAAACATCCGGAAGAACGTCGGCGTCTGCAACGATTAGCTGTGAATTACGCTGATTTTTATTATCCATACTGAAACTCCCTTGCCGTCCGCCGTGGACGAACAGCTGTACATTACTTAACTACTATACCACTTTTTGGCTCTGATGTCAAGTGTTTTTTCAGAAAAAATTACAGCATCCGTATTTGCTTTTATAGGATGCTGTCTCTTTATCTCTTTGTCAAAGGAAATATATTCTGTCTGATATTCACCATAATTATTCCAGATATCCTGCAAGGGTATCTGGAATAATTAATAATGGGATTCCAAAGGGAATGTAGTTCCCTTTGGCAGGGGGGGCAGGG
>UQXS01000278.1 GCA_900545125.1 uncultured Ruminococcus sp. | reverse complement strand
TTGTACAGCAGGTGTACAGACCGCAAAATCCGCAGAAGCTTCTGAAAACATTACAGCTGATTGATATATTGTCGGAAAATGCAGGACTGTACAGACTTGGCTGCAACATGGATATATCAGCCGCTGAACTCGCTTACAACGCAATGAAAGGATAGAATTATGAAACTGAAAGAATCATTTGTTACCCATAAAAATAAAGATGACTATATGATGATAGATGCTTCGGGTAAGTTTGCAGGACTTATTCACAGCAATGCAACAACTGCATTTATTGTAGAATGCCTTAAAACCGAAACTACAAGAGAAGAAATTGTTCAGAAGATGCTTGATAAGTATGACGCAGAAGAAACAGAGGTAGCCAGAGACGTTGATAAAATAATCAATTCCTTAAAGAGCATAGGGGCTGTTGATGAATAAGTCTACCTTTGAAGAAGAAATCGAAAAGTCAGACAAAATCATATATACAAACGTTGGTGACAGCATGATGCCATTCATCAGACAAGGCAGAGATGTTCTTGTCATTTCCAGAGCCGAGGGCAGACTAAAGCTGTATGACGTGCCGTTGTATAAACGTGACAGCGGTCAGTATGTTCTTCATCGGATATTGAAAGTCAGAGAAAATGACTACGTTATCTGCGGTGATAATCGCTGGAACAGAGAGTACGGTATCACAGACAGGCATATCATCGGAGTACTGACAGGTGTTATCCGTAACGGAAAAGAAATTCGTGTGACTGACCGCAAATACCGGATATATGTGCATTTATGGTGCGATTTCTTTCCCGTAAGGGCATTTATTATCCGTATACGGCAGTTTCTGAAAAGGCGGCTGAAATGAAAAATAACACATTAAAATGGCTTTCTGATGTAGTAGGAAAACATAAAATAAGTGTACTTTTACTGTCGCTGATACAGGCTTTGCTTGGCGGCAGCGGAGTAATATACGCTTTACTCCTGAGAAACGGTATAGACTATGCTGCTGAAAAGGACAAGTCAGGCTTTTTACTTGCTCTTGTTTCGGTTATCATTCTTGTGCTGATTCAGATACTGCTCAGAGCCGTTGTCCGCTGGCTTGAGGAAAATTCCCGTTCTACGATAGAGAATATTCTGAAATCAAGGCTTTTTGAAACTCTGCTGAAAAAAGACTATGCTTCGGTGACAAACATTCATTCTGGCGAATGGATGAATCGTCTGACTTCTGATACAAAGGTATCTGCTGACGGTGCGGTGGATATTCTGCCCGGTGTAGTCGGAATGGCTGTAAAAATGATCGGCGCATTTGTCATGCTGCTGATTATTGAGCCAAAGTTTCTTTTTATACTCCTTCCATGCGGTGCGGCATTGATCCTGCTTACATACGCATTCAGAAAAGTGCTGAAAAGGCTTCATAAGTCAATTCAGGAAAATGACGGTAAACTGCGCATTTTCTTGCAGGAGCATCTGAGCAGCCTTATCATTGTCAGAAGCTTTTCGGCTGAACAGCGTACAGCAGAACAAGGAATGCAGAAAATGTCTGCACATAAAAATGCGAGAATGAAACGCAATCACTTCTCTAATTTATGCAATATCGGTTTTTCGGCGGCTATGAACGGTATGTATCTTGTGGGATTTGCATACTGCGGACTGGGGATAATCGGCGGTACTGTAAGCTATGGAACACTTACAGCAATATTACAGCTGATTGCACAGATACAGTCCCCTTTTGCCAATATCACAGGTTATCTGCCTAAATTTTATGCCATGACAGCAAGTGCTGAAAGGCTTCGTGAAGCTGAAAATTTTGCGGATGACTGCACAGGAGAAATCATTGGCAACACAGAAATCAGGAAATTCTATGATACTGAATTCTCTGCAATAAAGGCGGATAATGTCTGCTTTACATACAAAAACAATGACAAAGATAGTGTTCTCAATAATGTGAACTTTGTAATAAACAAAGGCGAAAATATAGCCTTTACGGGACATTCCGGCTGCGGAAAGTCTACTGTATTAAAGCTTTTGATGTGCCTTTACCACCCCGACAGCGGAAGTATTATGATACAAAAATCAGATAGAACGGAAACAGAGCTTACAAGCCAGTGGCACAGGCTGTTTGCTTATGTACCGCAGGGCAATCATCTGATGAATGGTACGATAAAAGAAATCATAACCTTTGCAGATATACAGGCAGATGAAGAAAAACTCAGACTTGCGCTTACGATATCCTGTGCTGACGAATTTGTATCGGAGCTTGAAAATGGTATTGATACTGAGCTTGGCGAAAGAGGTGCAGGA
>UQXS01000277.1 GCA_900545125.1 uncultured Ruminococcus sp. | reverse complement strand
GGGGAAGGCTTTGTTGTCAACGAAAGCTTTGAGTTGATCGACAAAGTTGCCGACTGTAAATCACTCTTTGATAGTTTAGAGGGTACGCTTTCGGCTTCATGGGAGCTGATGTATGAGCAAGCCAGAATTTACTATGATCAGAACGGAAATATAGATATTCCGAAGCGTTATTTTACTCCGGAGGGATATTCCCTCGGACTGTGGCTTCTTACGCAGCGTCGTGTGTATCGAGGCGATGTGAACGGAAATCTCACGCAGGTGCAGATTGATCAGCTCAATGCACTCGGTATGCGTTGGGAGCCGGTAAGCGACGTTTCATGGGAGAAATATTTTTCTGCTGCAAAACGGTATTATGCCGTTCACGGCGATCTGAAAACGCCGGCGGCTTTTGTTGATGAAAACGGTGTTGACCTCGGTAGATGGATCGCTCAGATGAGAGTTTTCAGAAAAAGCGGTATCCGGAGCAAATTGTTATCCGAAGAAAGAGTTATTGAGCTTGATAATATAGGTATGATATGGGACGTTCCCGACTATATATGGGAAGAAAACTATGCTGCGGCTGTACGTTATCATAAGAAGTTCGGAAATCTGAACGTTCCCCATGATTATATAGATGAAGAAGGTATAAAACTCGGTTTGTGGCTCAGTAAGATGCGCACAAGCAGAAGAACAGGCAGCGTAAATATCAGGGATCTGACCGATGAACAGATCGCTCGTCTTGATGCACTCGGTATTGTATGGGAAACAAAGCATGAAAAGCAATGGAATGATGCGTTTCAGGCGCTTTGCGATCATATAGAAACGAACGGTTCATTTGATATTCCCGTATCATTTGTGACGGATTCGGGCATTGCACTCGGCAAATGGATTCGCCGCCAGCGTGATTTTTATGAGCATGGCAGATTGTCCGATGAGCGTATTGAAAAGCTCAGAGGAATAGGCTTTGTTCTTGAAAAGATCGACCCATGGGAAGAAAAATATCAGCTTGCCAAGGCTTATTTTGAGAAACACGGCGATCTGAATATCCCCGGACAGTATGTTGTAAATGGTATATGGCTGAGTAAGTGGGTGAATGAACAAAAGCTGATCGCCGAGGGAAAGCGTAAAAAGCAGCTTACTCCCGAACAGCTTTCAAGACTTGAAGCGATCGGGCTGAGATACGGCGCTACATACTATGAAGAATTATGGAATGAACGCTTTGAAATGGCAAAAGCCTATTACGATGAACACGGTGATCTTGATGTGCCGCAAAAATATACTGTAGAAGGATTTCAGCTCGGTGCATGGCTGAGACAGCAGAAAAGCCAATACAGGGATGGCAGTCTTTCTGCCGGACATATCGAGTGCCTGACGGAAATTGGTATGGATTGGGACAACGCTCTGGAAAAACGTGTAAATCATTCCTATAAGCAAGGATTTCAGCACCTTGAAGCGTTTATTGCCGAACAGGGAGCAGACGCTCTCAGAGGTGATACAGTCTGCGATGACGGTTACAGGCTGGGAAACTGGATCGCAAATTGCAAACAGAAATTCCGGAACGGAAAATTGAGTCAGGAGCATATCCGGCGTTTCAATGAACTTGGAATTTCCTTTGAATCCAAGACGGATGCATGGGGAATACATTTTCAGGAGGTCTGCGATTATATACGGAAAAACGGTTCATGCCGCATTGCAAAGACGTTTATTTCGGCAACGGGAATCAAGCTGAACAGTTGGCTGAACGAGCAGAAAAAGAAACTGAAACAAGGGAAACTTTCTTTGGAAAAGATTGAAAAGCTGAAAAATATAGGAATAGAGCTTAAATAAAATCAGGTGGATGAATATGAAAGAACTACTCAAAAAATTTCGTTACCGCAAGATAGCGCTGGCGGTAGCAGACGGATTTATCATTGCGATATCTGCACTTATCGCTGATTTTTTGCTTATGATAGCAGGCAGCGGTCTGTCACGGGGAAACCTGACGGTTTCAATTGCAGTCGGTACAATAAGTTGTCTGGCGGCTCTTGCATTGTGCGGAGCATATGACAAATTATGGCGGTATTTCAACAGAAAAGACTATCTTTCATGCGTTTTCGGAGTTGTCACGGGAATCGCTGTGACATATTTGGTTACATATATATCACGAGGATATGTTCCGGTCGTGTACACACTTGTACATTGCCTTACATCCATAATCGGAATATGTCTGTTTCGTCTGATTTTCAAAACGGTCTTTATCGATCTCACAAAAGCGGTTCATACCGAATCACAATGCAGGCGCACCATGATAATCGGCGGCGGACAGGCGTGCAGAAT
>UQXS01000276.1 GCA_900545125.1 uncultured Ruminococcus sp. | reverse complement strand
GAAGAGCCTTCTTCGTTTCAGATACAAGTTTCCGCCATCTCGTTTTCTGTGCAGGCACACCAGATAAAAATGCTTTTTGGAACTGCTCCGGAATTGTATCCTGCAAAACTCCCGTTTTATAATCATATATCAGAGTTTTTCTCTTCGTAAACAGCAGACAGCATTCTATCATATGCTCGTGCGCATAAGCAGTCATCCGCGGATTCCCATCTTTGCCACTTTCGATATATAACGGAGCGTTTATGCAAAGATGCCCCTCGCAGTAGATATAGTCACCTGTGTGCAGCATCTCTCTCAACTTACGATCCGTCCTGAACATTCTTACCAGTTCATCTTTTGATACATCAAAAGTCTGATAAGGGCTTATTCCTGCCGGAACTTTATATGCAGGAATATATGCTTCGTTGATATAATTCAGAAGTCCTATTGTATCGGAATATCCCAGTTCCTTCAAGCGATACTTCACCGCTTCCCTTGATACATGAAAATGATCGGCAAGCTCATTGATAATTTTTTCGTACATTACATACTCGTTCATCCATGCATATTTCGGAAGCAGCTCCTGCATTTTCTCATCGACCCATTCGTCAAGCATCTGGATTCTCGGTGCCAGTCGCTTTGCCTGCCACTCCATAAGAGTAATTTCTTTTCGACCTTCCTCATCAAGCAGCAATTTTTCTTCATCTATCGGGTCAAAGTATTGATGCAGTTCTTCGATATAGGTAGTCTGAAAAAGGAAGAATAAACTGTGGAGTCCAAAATGTGTGCATTCATGAAAAGCCGTATTATCAGCCTTTCTTGGATTATCCCTGCAAAGATTACGATCTATTAATATTGTTTTGTCGGGAATATCAGCGCAAAACGGCGTTCTGTCATTGGAATATAGTGTCGCTCTTTTGCCTTTCAGGTACAGCACACCATTGATTCTTTCATCTTCAGACAGTCCCGTTTTATATACATGAAGCCCCATTTCACGAATCATAGCTTTGATATTGATACGACCGGGATTTAAAAGTCCGTCTGGATAATGCTCCTCTAAAAACCAGTGTGCAGTATCTTCAAGGTCATTTTTGCCGATGATCGGTACAAGATAGTCGTCAAGCCTCGGCTTGTCCATATCATCTTCGGGACGATACGGCATGAAGTACTGAAACAGATGACAGCGTTTCTCATACAGGTCATAATAACCTCGGACACGGTAATCAATAACCGATTTTCTGCGGTTTGGAGTGCTTTCATCGCCGGTGAAAATATCAGCATACGCTCTGATAATGACATCTACGTAAACTTCCGACCACGATTTTCTGTACAAAGAGATATGCAGTGTTTTTGCCACTGTCACTCTCAAACCAAGAAAGTCCTGAATTTCACCTGTTCCAATGCCATACTCATGCAGATGCTGGGTGAGATAGTAGTGATAGGCAGTTTCGTAATGGGCACGGAGCCAGTTGGTAAAACGCACCATTTTCTTGATCTTTTTGTATGCCTTGTTGATACTCGGTTCTGATTCGCTTGGATTTGCCGTGTTGATGATCCATATAAGGGGATATCTGATCGATGCTTGAAAAGCTGCTGTCATTTTCAGCTCCTTTCGTGGAAAGTGCATCATAGTTTTGCTGTTTCTGCACTGTGGGCATATAGGCTTGATCGTGGCAATGACTGAATATGGCACAAGTGTTGTTACTTTAGATGTGGGTGGCTAAAAACATTTGTTTCCTTATTATATCACAGCATTCCAAAAAAGTAAATAGGTTTTTTACAACTTTTTCATCGGAAAATGCAATGAGAAACGCTGAGATTTAAAAATATGGCTTTGTTTTGTGGTTTGTGGGAAGTATACATTTTGAGAGAAGGAAAATATTGTAGGATTGCACAAGTGATAATAGCAAACTATGTGCATTTTGCTGATACGCAATAGTGGAGCTTGTTATTTTTACAGCATAAGTATTGAAAAAACAGTCGGAATATGATACAATAATAAAAAGTATATTTTGGAAAGTGCGGTGAAGGATCTGAACGCTAAACTTGAACAAGAAGCAAGAAAGCTGTCAAAAGAAAAGGGCTTGCCTTTTGAATATGTAAAGCAAATGCTTGAATTTGCAGAGCGTGCTGCGGATAGTGCCGAGATTTCTAATGAACCGCCCAAACCATGTCCGATACCAGAAACCACAGTTCTATTCTGGGCATCAATAGCAAAGGAACAGTTTCAGCAGATCATGCCGGATCTTGATATTCCGTATACACCTGTGTATACCTCAACTGCAAGCAGCTATTCCCGAATACGGAGGAAAATTGTTAAAAATATCGGCTGTC
>UQXS01000275.1 GCA_900545125.1 uncultured Ruminococcus sp. | reverse complement strand
TAATTTCAGCGAAATAAACAGCAGTTACGGTCATCTTTTTGGTGACGAAGTGATATACAAAGTTGCCGGTATTATAAAAAATGAAATCGGTTCTCACGGAATTGCCGGAAGAATCAGCGGAAGCAGTTTCCTTATCGTACTGGAAGACACAAAGAACGAAGAAAATCTTCGTGGCGTACTAAGAGCCATACGAACCAACACGGAATTTGCTTTTTCTGACCGTTTTGAAAATTTCCGTCTGACCTGTTCTATGGGCGTTTCAGCATATCCGAAAGACAGCTCGGACTATGACGAGCTTTTCATGCAGGCTGATAAGGCACTGTATATCGCCCAGCAAAAAGGTCAGAACCGCTATGTTATCTACGATATCGAAAAACACGGTCCCGTTGAAAAGGATGTTGAAAATAAAATCGTATATCTAAGCCGCAGTGATGCGTCCAATGAAACACTCGGATTTATGGGACGCCTTGCAGAAAGTCTTGTACTGGGCAGACTTCCGGATATTTCTGTTCTTCTGGAGCAGATACGCTCGCAGTTTGCAATTGACGATATATGCGTTTATGCCGGAAAAGATATGAACCTCATTCTCAGCTGCGGAAATGCTCAGTCAAAAAACGCCGCATATCTGTTTGAAAACAGCTACACTGAACGATTTACCGGAGAGGGCGTATTCGTTATTGACAACGTAAATGAACTTGAAGGACGTGACGACAATGCTTATGCTCAGCTTACCGACCAGAAGATAGGCGGAGCAGTTCAGTATCTTATGACGGAAAACAATGTCATTAAGGGAATGATATCTTTCTGCTATATCAGCCGTTTTAAGAAATGGTCTGTTTCTGATATAAACTACCTTTCGATAATAGGACGCACCGTCACGGCGCTTCTGAAGAAAAATGCATATATATAGAGACAGCCTCTAAAAAAGTGTAAAGAAATACCGCACAAAAACATACGATTTTGTGCGGTATCTGTTATTATTTCGTCTTATTATTTTTATGACATTCTCCGTTCATGGCGCAGTTTGCACAACCGCATCCGCAGGAAGTCTTTCCCTGTTTTTTATTGCGTATCAGAGAAAAAACTGCCAGTCCAATTATAAGTATAACGAATATCAATCCGAAAATCCATTGCATAAAATCAACCCTTTACCTTGATATTAAGCTTTGATGACTCTTTATACGGTCTTACGATCAGCCAGATTGCCAAAGCAATAATTATAAATGAAATAACTGCACCGACAATTCCAAGCCTTGTAACAGTTCCTCCGAAAAGAGTCGAAAGCTGATAAATTACAAATGCAGTCAGATAGGCGAATACGCACTGATATGCTACAGCAAAAACTGTCCATTTGGGATTGTTCATCTCACGGCGTATAGCTCCGATAGCTGCAAAGCAGGGAGCGCAGAGGAGATTGAATACCATGAATGAATATCCGGCAGCAGCAGTAAACTTTGCTGCAAGCGTCGTATAGAGGGAAGCATCACCAGAACCCCAGAGAACTCCCATAGTACCTACGATATTTTCCTTTGCAACAAGTCCGGTAATTGATGCAACTGCCGACTTCCAGTTGCCCCAGCCCAGAGGAATGAATATCCATGCTATGCCTTTACCGATAGTTGCAAGTATGCTGCGGTCAAGTTCGTCCTCAGAGAGCATACGGAATGAACCGTCTACTGTTCCGAAGTAGGTCAGAAACCAGATAACAACAGTTGAAAGAAGGATGATAGTTACTGCCTTTTTGATGAACGACCATCCTCTTTCCCACATAGAACGGAGAACATTGGCAGGAGTTGGCATATGATATGCCGGAAGTTCCATTACAAACGGTGCAGGATCGCCTGCAAACATTTTTGTCTTTTTGAGAATAATTCCAGAAATAATTATAGCTGCCATTCCAAGGAAGTAAGCCGAAACTGCGACCCACGGCGAACCGCCGAATATAGCTCCTGCTATCATGGCGATAAAAGGAGTTTTTGCTCCGCAGGGAATAAATGTAGTTGTAATAATAGTCATACGGCGGTCACGTAAATTTTCAATTGTACGTGATGCCATGATTCCCGGCACACCGCATCCTGTTCCTACAAGAATAGGAATAAACGACTTTCCGGAAAGACCAAATTTACAGAAAACCTTGTCAAGAACAAACGCTACACGTGACATATATCCGCACGCTTCAATGAAAGCGAGAAGCAGGAAGAGTACTAACATCTGCGGAACAAATCCAAGAACAGCACCCACACCGCCGATGATTCCGTCAATAACCAGTCCGTGAAGCCATTCGGGACAATTATCGCCAAGCAGTTTTTCTGCAATAGCCGGAACACCGGTTATCCATTTGCCGTAGTTTGCC
>UQXS01000274.1 GCA_900545125.1 uncultured Ruminococcus sp. | reverse complement strand
ACGCCTTTTTTCGTTCTGATTACTTATTCTGCGCCGTCGGGGTCGATGTTCCATACAGAGGTCACATTTAAAATTCAATGCCTTTTCTTGCGTGTATCCCCTTTGTAAATGGGTGACGCAACGGTTCTATATTGCTATGATAATCAGCGTACTTCAAGAATTCGTTCTTCGGGTAACGTCCCGTGAGAACAAGTTCTTTTTTTTCATTGCCTGAGATCTTATCAATAATCTCGAATATTCTGTCACTGTCTGCAAGGCGGGCGTTATATGCACCAAATATTTCGTCAAGAACTATCATATCTGCATTTTCACGATCAATTATATCGCAAACCTCATCAAGCATACGATTATGAAATTTCCTGACAGCTTCCTTTTCTTCTTCGTTCATCTGGAATGAAAACTTATTGCATATGTCGCAGCAGCAGACAGTTATTTCCTCTATTTTCCGTAAAATATTTATTTCAGACGAAATTCCATTTTTCAAAAATTGACAGAAATGTACTTTCAATCCTGCTCCGGCTGCACGGATCGCAAGACCCACAGCTGCCGTTGTTTTGCCTTTTCCATCACCGCTGTATATATGTATCATAGGAGTGCTCCTTTTTTTATATACACAAAAGTCCTCAAAGAAATTTGAGGACTTTTTGCAATAATTATGGTTGGGGTGGAAGGATTTGAACCCTCGAAATAACGGAGTCAGAGTCCGCTGCCTTACCACTTGGCGACACCCCAGTGATTTTTATTACTTGTTTCAGCTTTATTATTATAACACTTTTTTTTTGTAATGTCAATAGTTTGAGATATATTTTTTTATTTTAATTAATACATCTTGTACTTGAATTTTTCTGAAAAAGTATTATAATTATATTATGACATTATACAGGAGGCACAATAAAATGAAAAAAATGTATTTTATCGTTAATCTTGTTGCCGGAAAGGCTCTTATTGCTAAAAAACTGGGCAAGATAATTGACGAATTCGTAAAAGCAGATTATGAAGTCACGGTTCATACTACTCAAAGCAGCGAGGATGTTGTAAATGTGGCACAGTATGCCTGTAATTCCGGCTTTGATCTTATAGTGTGCGCCGGCGGAGACGGAACGCTCAGTAACTGCCTTCAGGCACTTATGAGGAGCGAGAAGAAGCTCCCCCTTGGTTATATCCCGGCAGGTACTACAAACGATTTTGCAAAGGGTCTGCGTATTCCTAAGGACACCATGGCGGCTGTGCGACAGATAATAGATGGTACTCCCGTTCCGCAGGATGTTGGGGGATTTAATGACGATTATTTTACCTATATAGTCGCATTCGGAGCTTTCACAAATATTACTTACGAAACATCTCAGCAGATAAAAAATCTTTTCGGCCACACAGCATATATTCTTAACGGTATTCTTCAGCTTACAAATATCAAGTCATTCCGAATGAAGATAGAATACGCTGACAACGTTATTGAAGACGATTTCGTTTTCGGAATGGTTTCTAATACGGCATCTGTGGCAGGATTGTTTTCTATGGATCATTTTATGCTCGATGACGGCGTGTTTGAAGTCCTGCTTATCAAGAAGCCGGCAAATCCTCTGCAGCTCCAGCAGATAATTCATTCACTTCTGAATATGAAAGGCGATATCGACAAAGACTATATCAAGCTTTTTCGTACTAACAAAATTACTTTCACCTGCGTTGGGGATGAACCTGTTTCATGGACTCGTGACGGCGAATACGGCGGCGATTCAAGAGTGAACACGGTTTTTAATTATCATAAAGCTGTTTCGTTTATCGTCGGCAAGGAGGGGAATCCTAACTTTTCACCGGATGACGAGCCGGAGTCCGATGAGGATTATATTTATGATTATTCTTTGGATTACAGCGGCGAATTTTTCGATTGATGTATATTCAGCTTTATTCTGTAATACAGCAGGGATGATGAGTAATAGATTAAAGGCGGATGTTGTGTATCCGCCTTGCTTGCTATTCAATTCTGTTTAGTGCCCGGTCTATCGCTTCCGGATCAAAGCCGACAACTGCCGTCTTTCCTATAACCGTTATGGGAACTGTCTGTTGTCCTGTCAGTGTAAATGCTCTGTGTGCGTTGTCCGGGTCGGAAATACTTTTCGTTCTGAACCGAACACCTTTTGAATCAAGATAATCCTTTGTTTTCCTATACCAGAAGCAGTTGTCGGAACCGTATATTTCTACCATTAAAGACTCCTTTCAAAAACTTGTTATATATTCGGTATCGTTATTTTTTCCGCAATATAAGGAATTATACTAAAAGCCCGTACCAATGACGGTACGGGCTTCATTATTACATGAGTTCACAGATGAGATTTGAAAATTCTACCGGATTTTCAATGCTTATTCCCTCGATAAGCAGCGCCTGATCGTAAAGAAGCCGTGCATATTTGCCCAGCTTATCGCTGTCTC
>UQXS01000273.1 GCA_900545125.1 uncultured Ruminococcus sp. | reverse complement strand
TAATCATTTGACGCGAGAGATAAAATATAAGTGGAAAAATCAGTCCAATTCAAAATTGTGTATCAGCGACTGACGGTTGCGCCAGTCCTCCTTAACCTTGACCCAGCACTGGAGATTTACCTTGATCTGAAAAAAATCTTCAAGATCAAGCCGTGCTGCGGTCGATGCTTTTTTCAGCATAGCGCCGCCCTTGCCGATGATTATTCCCTTGTGCGATTCTTTTTCGCAGTAGATCACGGCAGAAATGTCAAGAATATCTTTATCTTCACGTTCAGTCATAGATTCAACGCCGACTGCTATGCCGTGAGGAACTTCATCGTTAAGCAGCATAAGCAGCTTTTCACGGATCATTTCCGCAGCCAGTACCTTTTCAGGCTGATCGGTAATCATATCATCGGGAAAGAAATGAACTGATTCTTCCGAAAGTTTGATTATCTCGTTTATGACGATATCCACGCCGTTGTTTTCGGTAACGCTGACTGGGATAACAGCCTGAAAATCGACTTTTGAGGTAAGATCTGCAATAATCGGAGCGAGATCGTTCTTGCTTCTGAGCAGATCAATCTTGTTGATAACGAGTATCACAGGCATTCTGGATTTATTCAATGAGCGAAGCAGATTGAGTTCCTGTTCGTTGATTTTCTTTGAGCAGTCCATCATAAATACGACGGCATCTATATCGCTGACAGATTCTTTTACGGTATTGAGCATATGCTCGCTGAGTTTGTTTACCGGCTTGTGGAGTCCCGGAGTATCGAAGAAAACGAGCTGAACGTCGTCAATATTTCTGATTCCCGTGATACGAGTACGTGTAGTCTGGGGTTTGCTGCTTACCGAGGCAATTTTTTCGCCGACGATAGCGTTGAGTAATGAAGATTTTCCGGCATTAGTCCGTCCGGCGATAGTTATAAAAGCGGTTCTGGACATCAGGTGTTGTCTCCGTTCACAATAAAGGTAGCATCTCTGGAAATACCGAGTTTTTCCAGTACGGATTCTTCTTTTTCATGCATGATCTGCTGATCGAGCGGACTTGTTTCGTGATCGTATCCAAGCAGGTGGAGCATGGAGTGAACTGTCAGAAAACCGATTTCACGTTCCAGAGAATGGCCGTAATTTTTTGCCTGTTTCACGGCAGTTTCAAGGGAAATAACAACATCGCCCAGAAGAACGGCGCCTGTTTCAGGATTTATTTCCACAGAGCCGTCATCGTCTGTAAGAGGGAACGAGAGAACATCCGTAACGCTGTCTTTATTTCTGTAGATTTTATTAAGGTTTTTAATTTCATTATTGCTGACAAATGAAACGCTTACTTCGGCATCTTTGTCGAATTTTTCTGTTGTGAGAACAGCCTGGCAGCATCTTCTGATCAGAAGTCTGATACCGACCGGAATTTTTATTTCTGACTGATTATTTTTTACATATACCTTTAATTTAGCCATGATTTTTCATTCTCCCTTCACCGGAATTGTTATATTTTTCATATGCTTTAATAATATCCTGAACAAGTCGGTGACGAACGACGTCTTTTTCGCTGAACTTGTGGATGAATATGTCGTCAATACCTCTGAGAACCTTTATAGCTTCGACCAGTCCCGACTTGTGTTTGTCAGGGAGATCTATCTGAGTTATATCGCCGGTAATGACCATTTTACTTTCGTTGCCGAGACGTGTAAGGAACATTTTTATCTGTTCGGAAGTAGTATTCTGAGCCTCGTCGAGAATAATGAAAGCCTCGTCAAGAGTGCGTCCTCTCATGTAAGCAAGAGGAGCGACTTCGATAATTCCCTTTTCCATATAGCGAGCAAAGCTTTCTGCTCCGAAGAGATCGTAAAGTGCGTCATACAGAGGCCTGAGATAGGGATCGACCTTATCCTGAAGATCGCCGGGAAGGAATCCGAGTTTTTCTCCGGCTTCGACGGCAGGTCTTGTAAGGATAATTTTTCTCACCTTATGTTCTCTGAAAGCCTTGACAGCCATTGCGACGGCGAGATATGTCTTGCCCGTACCGGCAGGGCCTATACCGATAACAATTGTATTATTGCTTATTGCATCGACGTATTTTTTCTGTCCCACGGTGCGTGCCCGGAGAACCTTTCCGGAAGCGGACATACAGATACCGTCTTTGCCGAGATCACTGAGCTGCTGTTCAGCGCCGTCGGCGACCATTGAAGTAACATATCTGACGGTGTGTTCGCTGAGCTGCTGACCGTTGCTGCTTATTTTCAGCAGAGCAAGCAGAGCTTTTGCTGCAATTTCGGTATTTTTTTCGTCACCGATAAGTTTTATTCCGCCGTCACGAAGAACAGCGGTCACGCCGTATTCTTTCTGGATACGGCTGATATTGCCGTCAAGCTGTCCGAAAAGCTCAGAGAGTCTGTCCTGATCGTCCACAGTAATAAATTTTTCTGCCATTTAGGTGCTCCTGTCATCCG
>UQXS01000272.1 GCA_900545125.1 uncultured Ruminococcus sp. | reverse complement strand
GGGCGACCGTTGGGAGAATCCCCCCTTTGGAAACCCAGTATTAATCTTCTCAGATACCCTTTATGGGTATCTGAGAAGATTAGAGTAGATTCCCCAAATGAAAAATAACACCGTTCAGCAAAGATTTAAGAAACAACGTCCTTTTATAAAGCAGAATAAATGAATGCTGTTACCATGAATCTTTTTCAGTAAGCTATTGTAAATTTCCGGAAAATGTGATATTATAATAAAGAAATAACCGCTGTGAAGCGGTCATAAGGAATAAAAAAGGAGAATATCGTGAAAAGATTACTTATAATTATCGGAAAAATCATAGTTAAAATGCTTCATCTTTTGAAACGCAATGCAGGAAATCTGCCCGGAATTATTTTGTGGCATCTTTCCGGACACAAGGCAGTTTCCATGTTTAAGGTTGACTGCCCGATAATCGCTGTTACGGGAACAAACGGAAAGACTTCGGTCACAAACTGTATCGCACAGCTTTTCGAGGAAAGCGGCAAAAAAATAATCACCAACCGTGAGGGAAATAATCTCGATACGGGAATATGTTCACTGCTGCTTCGCCACTGTGATATGAAAGGCAGGGTAAAGGCTGATTATCTGATACTTGAAACTGATGAATCACACGTCCCGGTAGTGTATTCGCAGCTTAAACTTGATACGCTTGTGGTTCTGAATTTCTTCCGGGATCAGCTTGACCGGAACGGCGAAATGGAGACGCTTATCCGGAAAATCAACGGTTTCTGCAAAACTTTCAGCGGAAATCTCATTCTTAACGGCGACGATCCCAATACCGCACGTCTGGGAAAGGCGAATCCTGCGAACAAAAACGTGAAATATTTCCATGCAAAGCCCTATGCTTTTGCAACTGAAAAGGCATTCGAGGCTTCGGAGGGACGTTTCTGTCCTTTCTGCGGAGAGGCTCTTGATTATGAATACTACCAGTACTCCCACATCGGAAAATTCATCTGCAAAAAGTGCGGATTCGGCAATTACGAACCATATATCACCGCTGAAAATATTGATCTTGAAAAACCTGTATTTACTGCGGATGGTCATGAATATTCACCCAGACTTAACAGCATCTACAACGTGTATAACATGACTGCGGTAGCTGCCGCTGCAAAGCTCTACAACATAGACCAGAAGGTGACAGACAGCGTGATTTCCACCTATACCGTAAATAATGGACGTATGGAAAAGTTTATGCTCGGTGATCGTGACACTACTTTGAATCTGGCAAAAAATCCTGTCGGAGCAAATATGACACTTCGTGTGATGAACGAAATGAAAGGAGAAAAGGAACTCCTTTTCGTTCTTAATGACAATGTGGCTGACGGACTTGACGTTTCGTGGATATGGGATATAAATTTCAGCGTGTTCGAGCGTGTGACAAGAGTTGTGACATCCGGCACAAGAGCGTATGATATTGCCGTAAGAATCAAGAATTCCGGCTATCCTGCCGAGAAAATCGTTGTATGCCCAGATCTTGACAAGTCAGTTGAGGAACTTGCCGCAGCTCCGGGTAAAAAATTCGTGATTGCCAATTATACGGCAGTTCAGCCGACACGAGCTGCTCTTAAAAGATTTATTGCAAAAAACGGAGGAAAATCACAGTGAAAACATTGAAAATACTTCATATGTATGCCGATATGCTCGATTTATACGGCGACAGCGGCAACATGGAAATTCTCGGCTACAGATGCAGAATGAGAGGGATAGAATGCGAAACAGACCGATATTCCGTCGATTCAGATATACCTGATTTTTCCTCTTACGATCTTATTTATATAGGCGGAGGAGCTGACCTTGAACAGCAGCATATAGCTGCCGATCTTCTCAGGTGCAGAGCCGGAATCGAAAAGGCGTATAATGACGGTGTTTTTTTGTTTCTTATCTGCGGAGGATATCAGCTTATGGGCAAATACTACCGTGATGCCGACGGCAATGAGATTCCCGGACTCGGACTTTTTGGATACCACACGATTGCACCTGAAAGCAGAAAAAAACGATGTATAGGGAATATTGTCATTCGCACTGAAATTACCGGAAAAGCCGTCGATGTTGTCGGATTTGAAAATCACGGCGGTCAGACTATGGGCGTGAAAACACCGTTCGGAAAGGTTCTTTACGGCAACGGCAACTGCTCTAAAAGCGAAGCGGAGGGATATTTTGAAAAAAATGTCATAGCCACGTATCTGCACGGGCCGTGTCTTGCAAAAAATCCTGAAATATCCGACTATATGATATCCTATTGCCTTAACAGAAATGCTGACTCTCCGGTAGAACTTCAGCCGCTGGATGACAATCTGGAAAAGAAATGCCGAAAAGTTATGACAGACAGACTTTTAAATAAATAATACCGGATACTTAATGGTTTCTGTTTTTCATATGCTTGTTAAAAGGAAATTTTCTCTATGGAAAATCACTCTGATTAATTTCATTACTCCATAATGGGGTAATGAAATTAATTAATAATGGGTTTCCAAAGGGGGGATTCCCCCTTTGGCAGGGGTGTGGGGACAGCGTCCCCACATAAATTGTTGG
>UQXS01000271.1 GCA_900545125.1 uncultured Ruminococcus sp. | reverse complement strand
TGTCGAGGCACACCATTTAGGGAACGGTCAGCCGCAATTAAAAGCAACGGTTTAATCCGTTGTTTTTGCAATATTCAGGTCTATATACTCTTGTATTTTGCGGAATTCGTCGGCAAATCTGAACTTTATGCTTATGCGCCCGCCCTCGTAGACATATATCGTATCGATGAACTCGATGAGAACATCTCTTGTGAGCCGGTCTATATTCCCGTATTGTCTGAATGCTGCAAGGCAAGGATTTTCGGTATCAATGCCAGTCTCCAGCTCCTGTTCTTCCCTGCGCAGCTTCTCAAGAACAGTGTTGATACTTTCAATCTGACGTTCATAATCGGCTCTCATACCGCGGTACTCGCTTTGGCTGATTTCACCGTCTTTCCAATCCTGATAGATTGCCTGTTTATAGCGGGATATTTTTGTAAGCTCTTTTTCCTTCTGCTCTATAGCGTCCAACAGCCTCTTGGACTGTGTCTTTGCTGCCGGTGCGCGGTTAATATCGTCAACGAGCTTC
Organism: uncultured Ruminococcus sp.; assembly: GCA_900545125.1. Lineage (GTDB taxonomy): Bacteria > Bacillota > Clostridia > Oscillospirales > Ruminococcaceae > Ruminococcus. The sequence goes on along the minus strand of UQXS01000271.1, from coordinate 2,058 downwards.
GTATAATCTACAGCGAGGTATATCTGCTGCCGAATGGCATACAGAACTGCTTCTTCCAATCTGTCTTGCCGTATGGAATGAATCGTACAGGCTTTCTTGGACAGGTCACGATATGTTTTACATATATAATAGACTATACTGCCGGAAACTTTGCGGCTCATAGCTCTTCCGCAGTCAGCGCAGCGTAGAAATCCGCTGAAGAGGTACAGGTCTACTTCTTTTGGCGAACGCCGCGTGTCTCGGTTTAATGCGTTTTGAACCTTGTCAAACTTTTCCCTGCTCATCACAGCCGGAATAGCGTCTTCAGCAATGAACCATTCTTCTTCCGGAACACGCTCCTGAATATGTACCTTGTAGCTTTTTATCCGGTAACGTCCCTGAATCAAATCTCCGCAGAGCATACGATCTGTCAGAATGCGGCGTATACTCGATCCCGACCACAATGGCTTTATGCCTTTATCAAGCTGTGGATTGCAATACTTTAAGCCGAGAGCCTGACGCTTATAGACTGCCGGGCATGGAATATCATGGTCGTTAAGATGCTCCGCAATTTTGTTCAGGCTCATTCCATTGAGCACCATATCGGCCATGTCGTTTATGACCTCCGCGGCGACTTCATCAAGTATAAGAGCGTTCTTGTCATGCGGATCCTTCAGCCAGCCATAAGCGGCAAACGAGCCTATGTGCTCGCCGTTGCGCCGCTTCATGTCAAACACTTCCCGAACCTTCTCTGAGGTCTCGGCGCAGTGGTTTTCATTCAGAACGCCTTGAATCGGTACAGCGATGCTTCGCATGAGCTTCGGCTCTTTATAACTGTCCAGTGGCTGATGATAAAGAGATATGAAGCGAACGTTATAACGCGGGAACCAGTCGTCAAGGTAATAGCCTTGATCACTGTAGTTTCTGAAAGAGCGCGCAAGGTCTTTTACTATGACGCAGTTTACTCTGCCGCGTCTTATATCTTTGAGCATTCGCTGAAAATCTTCTCGCTCGTCGTCTGTTGTGCCTGAAATCCCGTCATCGACATATTCGTCAACTATGCAGTATTCGTCTCCATCATCCATTGAAGCGATATAATCCTCTATAATAGAGCGCTGGTTTGTAACACTTTCTGATTCATCGAGATGTCGTGCGTCTTCTTTAGATAGACGTATGTACACCCCAATCAACCATGTTCTTGTTCTTCTTCCGCTTACTGCGGTACGGCTATTTACAGCCATTTTTCCTCCTTCCATCACACTACACTATTATTATAGTACAAGCGTAAATGTGAGTCAAATTTCTGCAAAGCCGTTACAGGCCATTTTTCTTTCTAACGAAAAAGTCTGTCAAGCTATCTTGCAGGTCTGGTGCATTGTTGTCAAATTCGAGTTTTACCGCTATGCTGCCGACCTTAAAACAGTATGGATTCCCTAATTGTCTGACCAAATACTGCGCACGACTTTCCAGCGGTATATTTGTATCCAAGCTCATATCTCCTGCATCAATCAAGCTGTCTGCATCTATATTGCGAATATCAGCCGAGGCAAGCTTTTCAATTGCATCAATGTACATATTCACCCCTCCCCGTCATATACATACAGTTTATTTCAGTACAGTTGATATAATGAGCCAATGCCAAAAGCAAGCGTTCAGCCGGCCTTTGGCATTGGCTCAAAAATAGTTCTCACCATGAGAAGTATTTCTCGACATCACACAACAAAATCCTCACAGTACCATGTGCGGATTTTTGTAGATCACGTTATTTATCAAAGGCAAACAGACGGCGGTGAGCAAGCCGCTCCATAGGATTTTCGTGCCTCCCTCCATTCTTTATGTATGCCGCTATCATATCTATGAATTCTGCGCTGCTGGGGGCGTGGGTGAGCACCCTGCCCGCAATCTCGTTCAGCGCGTCTCTGTCTCCATGTGCCCAGCAGGTGCCGATTAGTGTGCGCAGGGCGTGTTCTACTGAGTGTGGTTTTACACCGAAGTGCTTCGCCGTTTCGGGATATAACCGTTTCGTTATTAGCTGGATACTTTCGCCGGAGTTTACGACCTGCTCTATCATGTATACTG
>UQXS01000270.1 GCA_900545125.1 uncultured Ruminococcus sp. | reverse complement strand
TAATGCAGACAGGTCATGTGGACTACAGGCTCTACATGGTATTCCTGTTTGATTCTTTTTGCAACGATAAGATTGTTGGCTCATTCATTTCGTCAAAGCGGATAGAGGGCTGTTCAGAGAAGTCGCTGAAATACTATCAAAAGACCATTACCAATATGCTCGATGCTGTCGGCAAGCAGATAAAGCACATTGATACTGATGATTTACGAAAGTACCTGACAAGCTATCAGGAAGAAAACAATTCAAGCCGTGTTACGATAGATAACATAAGACGCATACTATCGAGCTTTTTCTCATGGCTCGAAGAAGAAAACTATATTATGAAAAGCCCTGTACGCAGGATACATAAGATCAAGACCGCAAGCACGATCAAGGATACCTATACCGATGAAGCATTGGAGCAGATGCGTGATGATTGTACGGATTTGCGTGATTTAGCGTTGATTGATATGCTTGCTTCAACGGGTATGCGTGTCGGAGAGCTTGTTCTGCTAAACCGTTCCGATATTGACTTTGAGGAACGAGAGTGTGTAGTTCTCGGCAAGGGCAATAAAGAGCGCATCGTCTATTTTGATGCCCGTACCAAACTGCATTTGAAGCAGTATCTTGACAGCAGGACGGACGATAATGAAGCTCTTTTCGTATCGCTGAAAGCTCCGCACAAACGTCTTAATATCGGCGGTGTGGAAGTAAGAATCAGAAAAATCGGTAAACGCCTGAACATACAGAAAGCACACCCTCACAAATTCAGGCGTACATTAGCTACAATGGCAATCGACAAGGGTATGCCGATTGAGCAGCTTCAACAGCTTCTCGGTCATAGGCGGATAGATACCACATTACAGTATGCTATGGTGAAGCAGAGTAATGTCAAGATTGCTCATAGAAAGTATATAGGGTGAAATAACAGAAAGAAGGGTTATTGTTATGGCAAAGAGTATTGAGCCAAAACTCAGAAAAATCGGTGCATATCTCAAATTAGAAGAAGATACGAAATTTACCATACCAGAGTATCAAAGACCTTACTCATGGTCTATCACTAACTGCGATAAGCTGTGGCAGGATATTACAGACTTCATTGATAGTGACAGTAAGGATAGATATTTCTTCGGTACAATCATCATCAACTGCCAAAAGGACGATACAGTATTGGGGCTTATAGACGGACAGCAGAGAACAACATCATTTCTGTTGCTGATGAAAGCTCTTTTAGTTCGTATCAATGTAGCGATAGGCACAACAAGTCAAGATGATGACTCTGAAAACCTGTGCAGAGGACTTAAAGAGCGCCGCAGAAAGATCATGGGTATTCTGTATAAGGCTGAAACAGAAGACATTCCAGATGATCCTGATATTGCAACGGATAGAGCTATCTGTAACAGTGAGCCTATTTTCACCGTTTTGATGCAGACAAAATATCTGAGGAAGATGTTAATGAAATTGCAGTTTGTCTGTTAAGGCTCTTTACTGTACTGGAACTTTTGGGGGCAGTGTGGTATAATGAAAGGTAGGAGTAGACACTCGGCTTGCTCATGAAGATTGATTTTTAAGGAGTAGTATTCAGATGAAAAAAGCATTTAAGATAATTGGAAAGGTACTACTTGTAATCATAATATTACTAATCATTTTCTTGCTAATAGTGTTCACATACAATAAAATTATGATGAATAAGGAAAAGGCACTATTGGACGAACCTCTTGGCGAAATGATAGAGGTTGACGGACACAATATGTGCATACACTCTGAGGGAGAAGGTAAACATACATTAGTATTTCTTTCAGGTTCAGGAACTGCTTCTCCTATACTTGATTTCAGAAGTCTTTATAGTTTGTTAGTTGATGATTATAGGATAGTAGTTGTTGAAAAATTCGGCTACGGTTTCAGTGATGTAGTAAATACTGAGAGGTCATTTGATACAATACTAAGGCAGGACAGAGAAGCTCTTTCAAAGGCTGGAATTGATGCTCCATTTATCCTCTGCCCTCACTCAATGTCTGGACTTGAAGCGATACTTTGGGCACAAGAATATCCAGATGAAGTCGAAGCAATTGTAGGTCTTGATATGTCTCTGCCACGCTCTTATGACAACTTTAATTTTTCAAAAACAGAACGGTTTGAAAAAATTGCGGCTATTGGACGGGAACTGGGGATCGTCAGATTTTACTATTCTGACAGTTCACTTCCTCAAGGACTTTTAGAAGATGATAAAGATTTATACAGAGCAATAGCCTGTAAAATAGCTGTAAACGATGACGTTATAAATGAAGGTCTTGCTATCCCCGATGCCGTCAAAAAGATCGACGGAGCGCCTAAGCCTGATATACCAATGTTAATGTTTGTATCTGACGGAAAAGAAACAGGCATTGAAAAGTGGTCGGAGATACAAAAAGAGTATGCTTCTGAACTGTCAAATGCAACTGTTGTTGAACTTTATTGCGGACACTATGTTCATAATTATAAGCAGGAGCAAATAAGTGAAGAAATGAAAGAATTTATTGAGAATATCAAGTAAAAACACTTGATATGTAAAGCTTTGGAATGCTAGTAAAATCAGCACTCCGAGGCTTTTTTATATGCTTTTTGTGACA
>UQXS01000269.1 GCA_900545125.1 uncultured Ruminococcus sp. | reverse complement strand
GCGTAATGTTCATCACGCTTGGAATGCTTATTTCCTCTTTTACCGAAAGTTCAATAATTGCCGCTATTATCGGCGAACTTGTGATGTTTGTATTCCTTTTCCTTGACGACTTTGCATATACAGCATTTATATCTCAGTATCCTAAGCTTCAGTCTGTACTTATCGCATTTGCCGCTCAGTCAAGATTTCACTATTTCTCGCAGGGCGTTATCAGACGCTCCGACCTTATATTCTTTGTGTCGGCAATAATCGTTCTTCTTTCGTGGACTTACATCTCCATTGAAAAAAGACGCTGGAAGAGGGGGTAATTTCTGATGGAAAATAAAAAAGATACTGCAAACAGCAATAAGGAAAATACATCTGCCAAAAAAGAAGCTGTAAATCTCGATAAGGCAAAAAGGAAAAAAATCAATCTCTCCGGCCCGATAGCTTTCGTAATGGCGTTTCTGGTTCTGCTGGTGTTCGTTCCTGTCAATCTTATCGTAAGCTATTATGATGATTTCTACGATATGACACCAAACAAAAAGTATACCCTTGATCCCGTAACGGTAAAGCTCGTTGAGGATAACAAGGATAAGGAAATAGAAATTTATTTTCTTGCTGAACTCAGGGGACTTAAAGAAGATCCCTCTTCACTTCCGCTTTATCACACCCTCACAAGGCTTGATGAATATGACAACATAAAGCTTATCTGCTTTGAACCGAATGACGATCCCACATTGGCTCAGTCGCTTGATCCAACCGGCATTCACGGTATAAGCCGTGCGGATATCTTCGTTAAGTGCGGTGATGTTATCAAGAAAGTCAACAAGCGCATGATTTTCCAGAATTACAACGAAGAAAACGGTACTTCCGACTACTCCGGCGAAGAACAGATTGCCAACGCTATTAAAATTGTTACTAACGGTTCTCTTCCGACTGTATACTTCCTGACAGGACACGGTGAAAAGTCAATTGAGGATTCTTACCTTGAATACGCAAATCACCTTAAAGCAAATACTTATGATGTGGCAGAAATCAATCTTGACGAAGCCGGTGCAATTCCGTCGGATGCGGAAATTATCTGCATTGCCGGCCCTCAGAGTGATATTACCGACAAGGAAAGAGAACTCATTGATGGATATCTCGCTGATCCTGTAAATCCCGGCTCTGTTTCAATGTTCATGGCTCCCTGCGATACCGAGGGGACTTTTGACAACATCGAGAGCATTCTCTATGACTACGGTCTTACGATGGACTACAATCTCGTCAGGGAAACAAATACTGTAAACGAACTTAATGACAGAAAAAATCAGCAGCTTCCCGAATTTATGAGGATACATTATATGACTCCGTCAGAAGATCTCAAAGTAGATCTGACTACTGACGTTATCACCCTCTGCAACGAGGGCGGTCTTACGGCCGGTATCTCCAATACAAGAAGCATCGGAAGAATTGACGACGACAAGTTCCCGCAGTACGATCAGTTTGAACGTGCTTCGATTATCGAGAATATTCCCGAAGAGCAGGCAGATGCAAGTTCCACAGACGAAATGACAAGCAATGTGACCTATTCTACGGAAAGCATCGCAATGGGCGGCGACAAGAGTACTGCTGCTCAGGCAGAAAGACTTACAGGTCAGCAGCTTGCTTATGCATATTATTCACACAACAAGCAAAATGACAGTAAGCTGGTTGTTTTTGGTTCGACTGACATGATCGACGGCGATATGCTTTCGGATTCCGTAAGCGCAACAAATATGCTTGCTCTTTTCTCCAACACATGGCTTTACGATACCGAAGTTTCAGCCGGTGTAAATATCAAGAAAGAAGCAATAGACCAGATGACTTTCAAGGATTCCAAGGAGGCTACTACGGCTATTGCAATTACCGTTATTGTTCCGGTCTGCGTTGCGATTTTCGGCGTCGTTGTATGGCTCAGGAGACGTCACGCATAATATGGAATAAGCATCTGTTTAGGAGCTGAAATATGAAAAAAATTATTATTTCTTTTCTGATTCTTCTCATAGCCGCAGGCGGCTCTCTGGGAGTTTATCTGAACGTTAAAAAGAAAAATGACAAAGAAACAAAAAAACATCAGGAAGAAATCGCTGATCTTCAGCTGTTCAGCTTTTCTTCCGAGTCTATTGACAAGATCGTTATAAATAACCCCGATGCCAGCTATACCGCTCAGCTTCAGGACGAAAAATGGGTTCTTACGGACGGCGGCGACTTCGATCTTGACAGCGAATACATGGAGCTTATCAGAAGCTATTTCTCTACTCTGACGGCTTCCGGCAAACACAGCGGAAATCTTGAGGATTATTCCCTTGATGCCGAACACGCAAGCACTATTACTCTCAGCGGCGGCGGTCAGAGTTATACTGTAACTATAGGCGGGATTTCTCCTACAAAAGAATACTATTACGTTATGGTTGACGGAAAACCGGATATCTATTCGGTTGAATCGGTTTACAGCAGCGGCAGCAATTTCAGCACGGAAAAAATGATGCTTAAATCAAAGGATCTTGTTCCGTTTGATGATGACGGCATCAATCGAATTACCGCAGTGAAAGACGGCAAGGTGACTTATGATCTGACTTACGATGAGGAGAGCGGAGAATGGAGTCTTCCG
>UQXS01000268.1 GCA_900545125.1 uncultured Ruminococcus sp. | reverse complement strand
GGCTCATAACCGGGAGACGTCACCGTAAACGGCAACTCCCCCGGAGCAACAATAAGCTTATCCTTTGCCGCACCTGCAAGATCAAGTTCAAATGTCTCCGGCAGGGATACTTCTGTTTTCTTTACACAGTCAAATCCGTAATCATATAGCCTGCTGTGATCTTCCCAGTCGTTGCGGTCGTTGAGCGTAACGCAGATAAGTTCCATTCCGTCACGTTCACACGCCGAGACAAGGCATCTTCCGGCTTCGTCGGTGAATCCGGTTTTCACGCCGTAAACACCGCTGCACATAGTCAGCAGCTTATTTGTATTTTTCAGCCACCTCTTATAGGGCGGATTGCCGAACTCAAGCTGAATCGTCGTCTGTGAACATATCTCACGAAACGTCTCGTTCCGGAGAGCTTCACGTGCCAGTATAGCCATATCGTAGGCGGAAGAACCGTGCCCCTCTCCCTCAAGACCGGACGGCGTAACGAAAAACGTTCTGGAAAGTCCCATTTCACGTGCTCTGTCGTTCATCATATCCGCAAATGCGTCGATGCTGCCAGCAATTCTTACAGCTGCGGCATTGGCGGCATCATTTCCGGAAGGAAGAAGCATACCGCAGCAAAGAGCATATTTTGTAACAATATCCCCCTCACGCAGTCCCATTGACGATCCCTCTACCTTGATAGCATCGCTGTCCACCACAAATTCTTCGTAAAGATCTCCGCTTTCAAGACAAAGGAGCACGGTCATGATCTTTGTCGTACTTGCCATAGGAAGCTTCTGACTGCTGCTGCGCTCATATATTATCTCACCGGTGTCGGCTGATATTAAAACAGCCGCTTTTGCCGATATTTCAGGCTCTTCAGCACAAAATACGGTATTTCTCCGGAACGGCAGCATCCCTGTGATGATAAGAACTGCCGCAACCACCAAACAAAGCTTTTTCATTTACATACCTCCACAAAAGACGTGCTTTCTGTAAAGGATATGCTTGTTTGCCGGATGTTATTCCACAATGGCGGCAGATTCTTCGGAATCTGACTTCTTGCCCTTTTTCTTGCTGATAATTCCCTGAACCTTTTCGATTATCATAGGCGCTTTTTCGATAGCATTGCCGATAGGATCGTTTGAAGGAGTCATGGACACCATTTTTGCCGTTCCGTCAGGTGAAACAACGAGAAATCCCTCCGGCTTGATAGAAACTCCGGCTCCTGCGCCACCGCCGAAAAGGTTCTTGTCGTACTTTGACGGGAGATCAGAACCGCCCGATGCAAAGCCGTAAGATACTTTGGAAATTGGAATGATAGTCGTGCCGTCGTCCAGCTTGATAGGCTCTCCGATAATAGCGTTGACATCAGCCATTTCCTTTATTTTTTCCATTGATATGCCTAAAAGATCACTTACAGATGTTTTTCCTGTATTCATAAAAATATACCTCGATTCCTTTATTATTTCTGCACTGCGGCAGATTTCTTTTCTTTTCTGCTTCTGAGTTTTCCCGGAATAAACACCCGGAAAATATATGTTATCAGGAACCAGAGTCCTGCTATAACAAACGTACCGACACGGAAACGCAGTCTGAACGCCGCATCAAATTTTCCTTTTTTCATGCCGAATCCCGGCTGTACATCAACCGTTTTAAGCCGCACGGTAAATATCCGGCTCAGGAGGGCAAGTCCACGATACGTAACGGCACTGAGCCGTCCGTAATTGAGGGCACATTTATAGGCATCCTCGTTGGCAATCACAAAGTCGATATAAAGATCGCTGAATTTAAACGCCTTGAATATCAGACAAAGAGGATTCCGGGCACTTCCCCAGATATCAATAAGCTTGTCTATCTTATCGCTGAGCGGCTTTTTCTCATCGCCGCCGTCATCGTCCGGATCGTCTTTGCTTTTTTTCTTCTTTTTTTAGGTGACACTCCACTAAGTGTCATTCCCATTTCTACATTATCTAAAATACTTATATGACTTATTAAATTATAGGATTGAAATATAAATCCAATTGTATTATTTCTATAGCTATCCCAATCTGTGTCTTTAAATTTTTTTGTTGATTTTGAATTTATTATCAAATCACCACTTGTATATTTATCTAATCCCCCTATTATATTAAGCAAAGTTGTTTTTCCACTACCTGAGGGACCTAAAATACTTACAAATTCATTTTTTCTAAATTCTAAATTTATTCCTTTTAATGCACTTTGTTTAAAATCTCCAGTTGAATATATTTTTTTTATATTTTTAATTGATATTTCTTTTACGATATTCCATAAAGCTACATATGATTTTTTTCCTTTATCTAGCTCTGCTGTAATTCTACGAACTTCTTCCATTATCTCATCATTTTCTTTTGCTTTTGTACTTGCTAATGGATAAATTCGCTCTAAATCTTCATTTGTTATTGGAATTTCTGTTGGATATTCTCCTTTATAATTTTCATCAAAAAATACCCAATCTGGATGTTCTTCTCTTAATTGATATATAACCATACCTGATTGTCTTCCTATATCTCCTAAATGAACATCTGAAATAACATCATTGCCAACAAGTTTTGCAAGTCTTTTTAATGCTTCTCCTATATTAGCAGTTCTTAAATGCCCAACATGAAGTGCTTTTGCAACATTTGCACCA
>UQXS01000267.1 GCA_900545125.1 uncultured Ruminococcus sp. | reverse complement strand
GTTGAGTGCCATCCGGTTCAATCATTTCAGACGATAAAATCCACGGATTTCCACCGAATTCATACCATTCACCGTCATTGCAAATTTCGAGTTTTCGCCAATAAGAACACTCCAAGTACTGATCTGTATGATTGGTAATCGAATAACTCATAAATTCGTTGCGGTTTGGCACTAACTCAATTCCCATCTCAGCTGCATCCTGAACCACATACGGACTTCGATAGCTTTCTGAATAGCCCTTTGAAACAACTGAAATATCATATTTTGTCAGGAATATTTGTAGCAGACTGCATACGAAAACTAGCAAATATTTTGCGCCGATAATGATACACCTCCTATCACGATATAAATTTTTGCCTCACTGTTTGAAACTATATATGTAGTTCATGTTAATTTCAGTATACACAAAACCAGATAGGACGTCAATGAAAATTGTTTTTTTAAATAAGAGACTCTGTATACCTTTCCCGACACTCACAGACTCCCTTACAAATTATGCTTGTTTCAATTTTCTTTTCTTCATTATTTTTCCGACCACATATACTACCAAGATAATCGCCAAAATGATACTCAATTTAATTGCAGTTGAAAGCAGTTGTTCACCAAGCGGATAATTGATTGCAAGATTCGACAGCATTTCTCTTTTTTCAACTGCACTTAATCCACTCAAATCCACTTGAATTGGGATCATATTTAATTTCAAAATAAAGCTAACACCATACAATCCCACATTAATAAACATAACGAAAACGTATACTATCTTTAATATTCTTTCTATCACTTAAATTTCCCTCCATTACTTGTTTTTATTCTTTGTATGGACAATTCTTTCATCTATATTTTATATCAGCAGTATGAGCAAATCAAGTGAAGAATTCAATTCCGAGAAAGTAATTCGAAATATCGGATATTTATGCGGTGAAGAATTAGAGGATCTGCCATACTGGAAAACGATCAACAATTATCTGAAGAGACTGAAACTGGATGAGTTACAGAAAGTAATCATTGTTGGTTGAAGGGAGGTAATTGAGATGAATGTCTATCAAAATAGTAACAAAAAAGTAACACCAGGAAAGTCTGTTCCTTAAAAAAACAGAACGAATGTTTTAGCAGCTTGACGGAAATTCAGTAAAAGAAAAAAACGAGAAGTTTACTCGTCAGAGCTGGGTGCGGTTGCAACAGACTTGAAAAATCCTCAAAAAAAGTATACTATAATAAATATGATGTTGGGAGCAAAATACATTTTGACCCCTTTGAAATACAAGAGACATGGTCAAGAAAAATGAAAGGAATAAACCAATCATGACAGTACGGCCAGCAAGTAAGAACAAAGTGGATGAACTGCTCCGAATATCGGCAGAATATAAACAGAATAACATTCTCCCATCAGGAGCAAAGTATATAAAAAAGGAAGTGACAACATGATTGACACGAACAACATAGAAGAACTGCGCTTTCACACCGAAACACAGCTTTTTGACCGCAAAAGCGCAAGAATTGACTCGAAAGCACTAGCAAACCTCATCATCGCATTTGCTAACGCGGACGGTGGTGACGCCGCCATCGGCATTGAAGATGACGGAACTATAACAGGCATTGACGGTCAGGACAAGAGAATCAATGAATTACTCCGCGCTCCCCTGGACTACTGTGTTCCCTCTGTCAGTGTAGATTCTAAGGTCGTGGACTGCACAGATTCTAAAGGTCAGCCCAACCATATACTTATCATGCATGTATTTCCAAGTCCGCAGGTCCATGCAAACCAGGCGGATGAGGTGTACCTGCGTGTTGGCGACAAATCGAAGAAGCTCAATTTCGATCAGCGTCTACAGCTTTTGTATTCCAAAGGTGCCCGTTTCTTTGAAGATACACCAGTTCCTAACGCCACAATTGATGACATCGACCTCGATTTTGTAGCCACATACACAAAGAAGATCGGCTACGGAAGATCTCCGCTAAATTACCTGCGCGGCAACAAAGATTTCATCATCACGCGCAATGGCACTGAGCAGATCATCAGTGCAGCTATCCTGCTCTTTGGTAAAAATCCTCAGCGGTTCTTCCCTCGTGCAAGAGTGCGTTTTATACGTTACGATGGCACGGAAGCAAAGGTCGGAACCGAAATGAACGTCATAAAAGATGTGATCTTCGAAGGCAAGATTCTCGATATGGTACAGAAATCTACAGAATTTGTAAGGAGCCAAATCCGTGAGCACTCGTTTCTCGGCAAAGATGGTCTGTTCGTCACCATCCCTGAACTCCCAGAGTTCTGCTGGACTGAGCTAATTGTCAATGCTATCGCTCACCGTGACTACAATATCACTGGAACCGATATCCAAATCAAAATGTTCGATGACCACATAACCGTAGAAAGCCCTGGTCAACTACCTGGACTGGTTCGCCCCAACAATATGCGCGAAATGCACTTTTCCCGAAATCCCAAAATCATAGAATTTCTGCACGTTTACGAATATGTAAAAGAATTCGGCGAGGGTGTTGACCGTATGTACCGCGAAATGGAGAATGCCGGACTTCCTAATCCAGAGTATCACGTTTTCAGCTTCATGCTGTGTGCTACGCTGAAGAATCAAAAATGGATTGCTACTCAAAAAGGAACTTGGGAGCCTTCCCCCC
>UQXS01000266.1 GCA_900545125.1 uncultured Ruminococcus sp. | reverse complement strand
TATAATTATCTGATTCATTTTCTGAAAGAACAGGTTCAACAGTAATACTGTATGCATTATTTTCCCGAAGTCCGGTTATGTAGCAAAGTTCATTTGACTTGAATTCAAAGTACATCTTATCGGTATAGGCATAATCGGGATCGAGTGCCGTACAGTTCACATAATAGTCACGGTCAGGCTCAGAATCCCAAGTGACTTTCAGGCAGGAAACAGAAATAACAGATACATTCAGGTTTTCGGCATAGATTTCCTGCATTGTCGGTTCTGTTTCCACTCCTGCAAACTGAATGAGAAAACCCATGATAAGAGCAAGTATCTTTCTCTGAACGAATGGTTCATACATTACAGTTCACGCTCCTTTTCGGCTGCCATGAGTGTTTTTTCTATCTCATAAGGCACTCCGATCAGCAGACCGATAAATACTGTTACTGTGAGGATAACTGGCATATGCTCAAGTATTGATAAGTAATTCATCATGCTTTTTTTCCTCTTTCTCTTTCGCTTTCATCATCTTCACGAATTCACGGTATTTCCGTGTGTACTCATAAGACTTGCCAAATATATTTACGGCAGCCTTATAGAGTTCAGGCTCATTCACTTTGATGATCTCAAGTTCCTCATTGATGTGTTTATTGAAGGGACAGCCTACACAGCCGGTTCTTTTTAGTCCGTATTCTGTATAGCAACGTGAATGCTGTATTTCAAAATGTTCCTCATAAGCTTTTTTATCTCCGTCTGTATACCAGAACAGCGGACGGTATGTATCACAGCCTTTTGATTTGCTGTTGGAGAAACAAGTCTTGTAATTGGCAGATCGGATACCGCCCTCAGACTTTCGTATACCTGTAATTTCAAGATCGGCATCTGTTTCTTTGATAAATTTCTTTGCCGGCAGCTTTTTTGCATACTCACAGCATTTATTGGATATGGGGAAATCAGGAGGATTCTGCATAATAAACTCTTTCAGAAACCTGTTCCGGTTTATACTGAATCGGCTCATTTGCTGTACTCCGTTTTCATCTGAATATCTGGCATTGCACCACCATTGCAGAGCCGTCTTGCACTTCGGATATTTTTTTAGAAGTACTTCAAGCGGTTCATCTTCCCATTGGAAATTGTGTTTTTGCAATCTCATCATTTGTTCTGACACATATTTTGAAAGAAAAGGAACACCGTACTGCTTACAGCAAGCCGGAATAGGCTTGCAAGCTTTGATACGCTTTATCTCAATGCCGTATTTCTGCTCCAGATATTTCAGATGTTCTTTCGTTGCCAGATATTCAAGACCTGTATCGACCCAAAAGTATGTAACCTTGTCCGAATCATCAATGTTGCGGATAATATCAAGGACAATATCGCTGTCACTTCCTCCGCTGATACTGCAAAGAACTGTGCTGCTTCTGTTCATAACACTATTTGCCTTTGCATATCCGTCAAAAATCGCATAATTGTTTATATCAATGATTTTATGGAGCAATTCATTCTTCATAGCGGTATCTCCATTCATCATAGGATTCTTTATCAGCCATTTTTGAATGAACCATTCTCCATTGCAGAAGCCTTTTTCTGAAATTCTTGTCTTTTGTGTCGATCAGAATGCCCGAATCTGTGAACTGTATCAGACCGGCATCTTCAAGAGCAAAAAGAATGTGCATTGTTTCATTTTGCCTGCGCAGATCAATTTCAGGTGCTTCAAGTGCGTACATGGATACATCAAGCTTATCCGACATATTTTTCATTACCAAAAAACTTGGTTTTCTGGTTCCGGATTCATACTGTGCAATACGAACATCGGCGTTGCTTTCAGTAAATCCGAGCATAATACCGAGCTGCTTTTGTGTCAGCTCTGCTTTCCTGCGAAAATATCTGATTTTTTCTCCGAGTTTCATTTCGCCAGACCTCCTAATAAATGTGCAATCACATCAACAGTCCAGGCGTTTCCGATACATTTGTACCGCTGTGTCTGGCTGATTCCTGCCGTATAATTATCAGGCATTGTCTGTAAGCGTTCCGCTTCAACGGGAGTAAGTTTTCTGATGATATAATCACCGTCAGGCAGATCTATTTTATATAAGCCTGTTTTCGCACCCTGACCGCCGCCAAGTGCAGACAGGGTAATAGATTTTCCATGTACAGAATAAATACGCTGTCCCTGTCCGCCTTTTCCGTATTGACCGATACGAATCGGCTTTGTAACGGGTTCAGCTATCATTGTCCGCTGACTTCTTTCAAGGGTATTGGAAATAATCGCTCCTGCATAACTTGAAGTCATGCAGTAACTTTTATCCTGCCAGCCTATACCGCTTTCTAAAATATCATTAAGCAATATTCCTTTATCATCAGGCTGAGTGACATTTGGAATATTAGTCCAGTAACACCTTTTTCTCTGCTGTGCCGAAACCAGTGCAGAGTTGATCATGATTGGCTCAACACCCAAGTACCTTGATATTTCACTTTTTATGTTTTGGTGAATTGAATTATTGTTTTCGTAAAGAAAATACCTGCATTTTGATTCTTCCAATGCTCTTACATACTGCATAAACAGTCTGAATCCTTCACCGTCTGTTGTTGTTTCTCTGTTTTTCTTTGCTACACTCCAATATGTACACGGCGAACCGCCGAGGAGAAGATCATATCCTTTGAATTGTGTATAATCTCCGTCAAAT
>UQXS01000265.1 GCA_900545125.1 uncultured Ruminococcus sp. | reverse complement strand
CTTCCAATGAACTGGGAGGCGAGGATGACAATCAGCTGCAGGAGGCATTGACGGTTCTTGAAAAATAAGAATGGGGGATAAAATAACTGTGGAAATGAAAATAGAACTACTAATAATGGTTTTACTTCAATCGGGAGTATATGCCCTTGCCTATATCCAATCAAAAAAGCGGGGAACCGATTACTGCAAAGAACTTAAAACGATGTGGTTTTGGTGGCTTGCAATTGGATACAATCTGTTCCATTTTTGGCTATTATCAGAGTTACTGAAATATGATATGTGTACAGATGAAAGAAATGTGGATGAGAAAATAATGATTGTTTTTATTATTTTGCTGCTTTGGGAAGGGGCGTATGTAATAGGCTTCAAGCAGATCCGTACGCAGAAATGGCAGAAAATGGTGCGGTATGTTTTGTATGCCGGTGTGGCTGTTGCTATGATAGTTTTGGTTGTTATGATGCATGAAAATTTCCGGCATTCCGTTATTTATGTTCTTTCTGAAGTAAATATAATGGCAGTGGTGGCAGATGTCATAGGATCGTTTCGAGGTGGGCGAATAGAAAATTAATAAAAAAGTACAGAACAAACATTCGATTTTGTTCTGTACTTTTTTTATATTGAATGATATACTAAACAGGTAACAATAATAAGAACAGATCAAAAACATTCATATTGCAAAAAAATTGCAAGCATCACAGATAGATAACAGGATATGATCAGGAGAAATTTATGGAGCATTTCAAATTAGTATCAAAATATCAGCCAACCGGTGACCAGCCACAGGCGATTGAGGCACTGGTGAAGGGCTTTCAGGAGGGCAACCAGTTCCAGACCCTGCTGGGAGTTACGGGTTCGGGAAAAACATTTACAATGGCAAATGTCATAGCGGCACTAAATAAGCCGACACTGATTATCTCGCATAATAAGACATTGGCGGCACAGTTGTATGGGGAGTTCAAAGAATTCTTTCCGGAAAACGCTGTGGAATATTTTGTTTCCTATTATGATTATTATCAACCGGAAGCATATGTGCCTAGTACTGATACTTTTATTGAAAAAGATGCATCTATTAATGATGAGATTGATAAGCTCCGCCATTCCGCTACTACGGCTCTTGCGGAACGACGTGACGTTATTATCGTTGCCAGCGTTTCTTGCATCTATTCTCTCGGAAGTCCGGACGAATACCGTTCTATGGTCGTTTCTATCCGACAGGGAACCGAAAAACCTCGTGAACAGCTTATCAGTGAACTTGTTAAAATCAGATATGAACGTAATGACATTGCTTTTGAACGTAACAGATTCCGTGTGAGAGGCGATGTTGTGGAAATCTTCCCGGCAATGTCCTCGGATACCGCTGTTCGTGTTGAATATTTCGGCGATGAGATCGACAGAATCTCTGAGATCAACGTTGTTACAGGCGAAGTTAAGGCTGTTGTAAGTCATGCCGCTATCTTTCCGGCAACACATTACGTTGTCAGCGATGATAAACTTGAAACCGCACTTGAAGAACTTGACAGGGAACTTGCCGAACGTGTGGAATGGTTCACTGCCAACAACAAGCTTATTGAAGCGCAAAGAATCGAACAGAGAACCCATTACGATATGGAAATGCTCCGTGAAGTCGGATTTTGCAGCGGCGTTGAAAACTACTCCCGTGTGTTGGCTGGTCGTCCGCCGGGAAGCACTCCGCAGACTCTGCTTGACCATTTCCCCGACGATTTCCTGCTTATTGTCGATGAAAGTCATGTGACCCTGCCGCAGGTAAGGGCAATGTATGCCGGAGACAGGGCAAGAAAAACAACGCTTATTGACTACGGTTTCCGTCTGCCCAGTGCACTGGATAATCGTCCGCTTAATTTTGACGAGTTCAATGCGCATATTAATCAGGCAATCTATGTCAGCGCAACACCGGGGCAGATTGAGCGTGAAAAAACCAATACTATTGTTGAACAGGTTATTCGTCCGACCGGTCTTGTCGATCCGGAAATAATAGTCAAGCCTACACAGGGACAGATTGACGATCTGCTCTCGGAGATCAACAAGAGAACAGAAAAAAATGAACGTGTTCTTGTTACGACTCTTACCAAGAAAATGGCTGAAGATCTGACCGAATATTACGAAAGACTGGGAATAAAAGTACGTTATCTTCATCATGATATTGATACTATCGAGCGTATGGAAATAATAAAGGATCTGCGAAACGGCGAATTTGACGTTCTCGTGGGAATTAATCTTCTCCGTGAGGGTCTGGATATTCCGGAAGTAAGCCTTATCGCTATCCTTGACGCCGACAAGGAGGGATTCCTCAGAAGCGAGACCTCTCTTGTCCAGACTATCGGTCGTGCAGCAAGAAATGCCGGAGGTCAGGTCATTATGTATGCGGATTCCGTGACCGGTTCAATGGAGAGAGCTATAAACGAAACGGAACGCCGCCGGAGCATTCAGACCGCCTATAATACCGAACATGGTATCGTACCAAAAACTATCATAAAGAGCGTCAGGGATGTTCTCGAAATAACCTCCAAAAAGGACGTTGACGAAAAAACTAAGAAAAAGAAATTGACCGCTGCCGAAAAGAAGGAACTTATCGCCAAACTTACGGAAGAAATGAAAAATGCAGCTAAATTACTCGAATTTGAACACGCAGCTTACCTCCGTGATAAGATACGAGAGCTTGAATAGTGTAGATTTTTGTGTATTTATACAGGGCAACAGCATTTACTTTTTTTGCTGTTAATTAA
>UQXS01000264.1 GCA_900545125.1 uncultured Ruminococcus sp. | reverse complement strand
TATCAATGCCTCTGATTGAAAAAATCAATCGGAGGAAAAACTATGAAAAATTTAAAGAGAATCTGTGCGGCAGCAGCGGCGCTCTCACTTACAGCATCAGTGTTTGCCGGATGCGGAGACAAAAGCTCTGAATCGGAAAGCGGGAAAAAATCTAACGTATCTACAAATGAAACTCCCACAGATGACGAAGATTACACAACGGGAGATGCATCACTGGATAATATACGCAATGAAGACGGGATCGGCGAAAAGGAACTGCTCGTTGTAAGCTTTGGTACAAGCTATAACGACAGCCGGCGTCTGACGATAGGCGCAATTGAAAATGCCATTGAAGCGGCAATTCCCGATTACTCGGTAAGACGTGGATTTACTGCAAATATTGTTATAGATCACGTAAACAGGCGTGACGGAGTTCTCATTGACGATATTGATGCTGCACTGAAAAGAGCCGTTGACAATAACGTGAAAACTCTGGTAGTACAGCCTACTCATCTTATGAACGGTATCGAGCATGATGAAATAACAGAAAAGGTCGTAAATTATGCTGACGCTTTTGACAAGGTCGTATTCGGAGATCCTCTCCTTACAAGTGATGAGGATTTTAAAAGAGTTATGAAAGCAATCGTTGACTGGACATCAGAATATGACGACGGAGAAACGGCAATCTGCTTTATGGGTCACGGAACTGAGCATGAGTCAAATCAGGTGTATAAGAAAATGCAGGATATGCTTGCCGACAGCGGATATGAAAATTATTTTGTAGGAACTGTCGAGGCTGAACCGTCTCTTGATGACGTTATCGCAAAGGTGAAAGCAGGAAATTATAAGAGAGTTGTCCTTGAACCGCTTATGGTAGTTTCCGGCGATCATGCCAATAATGATATGGCCGGAGATGAGGCAGATTCATGGAAGTCCGCATTTGAGGCTGAGGGATACAAAGTGGAGTGCCTGCTCCGTGGACTTGGCGAAAACGAGGATATCAGAAAAATCTATGTGGATCACGCACAGGCTGCGATTGATTCCATTGAATAATAAATGACTGCTTTTGCATTTGTCATATAAATAAAAGGAGTTTTTACAATGAAAACAATAATATCAATTATGCTTTTATCAGGACTTATTATCAGTACTTTTGCAGGATGCAGTTCCGGCAGTTCTTCTTCCGGAAGCACTAAGTCCGGTTCATCGTCAGAGTCGTCAGATAAAACGGCAGGTGAGAAATCAACAGCTCCAGAGATCGACCTTGGTACTGAAAATCTTACTCCAATATACGGCGATGAGCTGAAGGACGGAGTATATGAAATAACAGCCGATTCAAGTTCGTCAATGTTCAAGATAACAGGATGTGAACTTACAGTTGAAAACGGCAAAATGACCGCAGTTATGACTATGAGCGGAACGGGATATCTCTATCTCTTCATGGGAAAGGGAGAGGATGCCGACGAAAGCGGATATATTCCTTTTGCTGAGAATGAAAACGGAGAGCATACATTTACCGTTCCCGTTGAAGCCCTTGATATGGCAATCGAATGTTCAGCATTCAGCAAGAAAAAAGAACAGTGGTATGACCGTACATTGGTGTTCCGTGCTGATTCCCTGCCTATTGATGCATTTTCCTCCGGAAGTGTTGTTACAGCCGGGTCACTCGGACTTAAAGACGGTGAATATACGGTAGACGTTGTACTCGGCGGCGGTTCAGGCCGTGCTTCGGTCGAATCGCCTGCAAAGCTCACTGTAGAGGACGGTTCCGCTTATGCCGAAATTGTATGGGGCAGTTCAAACTACGATTATATGTTGGTTGACGGAACGAAATATGAGCTTGTCAATACCGACGGAAATTCTGCATTCATAATTCCTGTGACCTGTTTCGACCGTGAAATGGCTGTATCTGCAAATACAACGGCTATGAGTACTCCCCACGAGATCGAATATACCCTGAATTTTGATTCTTCGTCAATAAAATGATGAAAAAAATTACGTTATTAACAGCCATAGTTCTGGCAGGTTCGGCGGTATCATGCACCCGCTCTGAAAGTGAGCCGCCAAGCCTTTCCGGATTGAAAAAAAACGGCAGCATGGATTTAAAATATGCCGAGATGTTCTCGGTCGATTACTACGAAAATGATCTTGCTCTTGTTACTGTCGGAAATAATGAGCAGTATATGATAGTTCCTGAAGAAAGCGATATTCCGCAGGGAATTCCCGATTCAGTCACAATTGTCCGTCAGCCTGCCGACAATATCTATCTTGCTGCTTCATCCGCTATGGATCTGTTCAGCGGGATCGGCGCACTTGATTATGTAAGCCTTACATCAACGGCAGAAAAGGACTGGGTGCAGCCGGAAGTCCGGGAAGCAATGAGCAATGGCGAAATACTCTATGCAGGCAAATATTCCGCTCCCGACTATGAACTTATCATAGACAGGGAATGTGATCTTGCAATAGAATCAACAATGATATACCACAGTCCGGAGATACGTGAACAGCTTGAAAAAATGGGAATTCCGGTCATTGTGGAACGTTCAAGCTATGAGTCGCATCCCCTTGGACGAATGGAGTGGATAAAGCTCTACGGACTTCTTACCGGAAAAGAAGAGGAGGCAGCGGATTTCTTCAATGAAAAGACAGAAGCTGTCGATGAATTCTCAGGCGATGCAAATACCGGAAAAACGGCTGTTTTTTTCTGCATTACCTCAAACGGAGCTGTAAATATCCACAAGCCGGGAGACTATGTTTCAAAAATGATAGAACTCGCCGGCGG
>UQXS01000263.1 GCA_900545125.1 uncultured Ruminococcus sp. | reverse complement strand
TACACCGGCATATTTCAGAAGTTACGGCTCTCTGGACGGCGTAATGGCATACAAACAAAAGCTTGCCGATGCTGTGAAAAATCTCCCTGTTGAGGGAAATACACGCTATGAACAGCTTAAAAGTATTCATGACTATATTTGTTCTTATACGTATTATGATATTGGTTCGCCTTTCGCAAGTTCTGCGGTTGGAGCTCTTGTCGAGCCGGGTGCTGTCTGTGAGGCATATGCCGAGGGATTCAAACTTATCTGTGACAGCCTTGATATTCCGTGTGTGCTTGTTGTCGGTAATTTCAGCGATCAGAGCGATGAGGCTCATATGTGGAATTATGTTCAGATGGAGGACGGAAAATGGTATGCCGTCGATCTGACATGGGATGATCTTGACGGCAGCGGCGGTCAGGAAGTCAAGTACCAGTATTTTCTTAAAGGTGCAGATACATTCCTGACAGCTCATACCCCCTCCGGAGAACTGGGATATACTACGTTTACGTATCCCGAACTGGCAGAAAGTGCTTATGTTCCGGAAACAACGCTCGTCGGCGATGTGAATCACGACGGAAAGGTGAACACGGCTGATCTTGTATATTGTACAAAGACGGTTCTTGCGGTTCATAAGCCGGTATATTCCTGTGACGTTGACAACGACGGCACTACAGACGCTTTTGATCTTGTATACCTGAGAAAAATTCTTCTCGGGCTTATTTGAAATTTTAAAGATATTTTTCTGTAGCTATTGACAAAATTCTGCAAGTGATATATAATATAAATATAACCTTATCAAGAGCGGCGGAGGAAACAGGTCCTGTGAAGCCCGGCAACCTGACTGTATATCAGACAAGGTGCTAAATCCTGCGGTTTACCCGGAAGATGAGGATTTCTATTAAAATGAAACGCTCCGGTCGGAGCGTTTTTATATTTTCAGGAGGTTTTTTTAATGAGCAAACGTTTTTTTACTTCGGAGTCAGTTACCGAAGGACATCCGGATAAAATATGCGATCAAATATCAGATGCCGTCCTTGATGCAATTCTTGAACAGGACAAGTTCGGACGTGTTGCCTGCGAAACAGCAGTTACGACCGGCATGATACTCTGTATGGGCGAAATTACTACAACGGCTGATATAGATATTCCCAGGATAGCACGACAGGTCGTTTCAGAAATCGGATATGACAGAGCAAAGTACGGTTTTGACGCTCATACCTGTTCCGTTCTTACTTCTATTGACGAACAGTCATCGGATATTGCAATGGGCGTAAACGAGGCGTTCGAGTACAGGGAGGAAAACAACGAAAGCGACGGTCTTTCAAACGGTGCAGGAGATCAGGGAATCATGTTCGGATATGCCTGCAACGAAACACCGGAACTTATGCCGCTTCCTATCTCACTTGCACATAAGCTTGCGCTCAGGCTGACCGAGGTCAGAAAAGACGGCACACTGCGCTATCTCCGTCCTGACGGAAAAACTCAGGTAACCGTTGAATATGATGACGGCAAGCCTGTAAGAATTGATGCTGTTGTCGTTTCATCGCAGCATTCGGCAGATATAAATATGAATCAGCTTCGCAGCGATATTGAGGAATTCGTTATCCGTCCCGTTATTCCGAAGGAGCTGTTCGACGAAAATACAAAGATTTTCATTAATCCTACAGGAAGATTTGTAGTCGGCGGTCCGCAGGGAGACAGCGGTCTTACCGGAAGAAAGATCATCGTTGATACATACGGCGGATATTCACGTCACGGCGGCGGAGCATTCAGCGGCAAGGATCCGACAAAGGTTGACAGAAGTGCTGCATATGCTGCAAGATATATTGCAAAAAACATCGTTGCAGCCGGACTGGCAGACAAGTGTGAGGTACAGCTTTCCTATGCGATAGGCGTAGCAGAGCCTATTTCAGTTCTTGTAGATACGTTCGGAACGGGCAGGGTCGATGAGGACAAGCTGTCCGGGGCAGTTACAAAGGTGTTCGATCTTCGTCCTTCGGCTATTATTGAAATGCTCGACCTGAGAAAACCACAGTATAGAAAACTTGCATCCTACGGTCACATGGGCAGAGAAGATCTTGGTGCAGCATGGGAGAAAACAGACAAGGCAGACATGATAAAGTCAGCTCTTGCATGAGGTGTATGTAATGGAAACGAAAAATTATGCGGAGATCCATATGACCAATGCGGTTCTTATAGAAATATTCAGCCGATATGCTGAGAATTCCGTACTTGCTGAATTTATTGCGCCGGATGGTACGATAAATCTTAAATTCAGGCTGAATTCTCCCGTTGAACCGCCGACCTGCTGCGAGCACGTACTAAGTCTGATTTTTGCGCTGTTTGAGAGTAATCCGGAAACATCTGTAGGAAAGATATATATGTCACATCAGACGGAGATACTCCGTGAAACGGTTTACAGACTTGCACAGGTAATGGATAGTTTCAGCAATGTAAGGCTTTCTATGAACGTTGTAAAGCCGGATGAAAAGAATCCGGGCAAGGATATTACTCAGCATACCGAGTTTACCATAACAAGAACAACAAGTAAAAAATCGTAACGGGATTATCTTCAGTTCCCGACATGAGCGTAATGAGTATAACAAAGCTGGCAGAAAGAAACTGTCAGCTTTGTTTTTAGAGTGTTTATAAATCTGAATTGGCAGGATTATCAATAATATTTCCCGTTTCAGAAAAACGTGAACCATGACAGGGACAGTCCCCATACGCACTAACCTATAAAGGTTGTCAAAAATCAGCGGCAGTTGTATAATATA
>UQXS01000262.1 GCA_900545125.1 uncultured Ruminococcus sp. | reverse complement strand
GTTATAAACGGTATAAATGTCTTTCCGTCTGCAAATGCGGTTTTTATTTTACTCATATATATCTTCTCCTCTGTATCTGGCAATTGCGGCACAATCCTTATCGCCCCTGCCTGAAATTGTAATGATTATTATTTTGTCCTTATCCATTGTCGGAGCAAGCTTCATTGCGTATGCAACTGCATGAGCCGACTCGATAGCCGGAATTATTCCCTCTGTCTTTGAGAGATACTCAAACGCATTTACAGCTTCGTCATCGGTGACAGGAACATATTCCGCACGTCCGATATCATGAAGATTTGCGTGCTCAGGGCCTACGCCGGGATAGTCAAGACCTGCCGAAATCGAATATACAGGAGCGATCTGACCGTACTCATCCTGACAGAAATACGACTTCATTCCGTGGAAAATACCGATTCTTCCGGTGTTTACTGTTGCAGCCGTCTCAAAGGTATCAATTCCCCTGCCTGCCGCTTCACATCCGATAAGCTTCACGCCCGCATCGGGAATATAATGATAGAAACTGCCTATCGCATTTGAGCCGCCTCCAACACAGGCGATTACTGCATCCGGAAGACGTCCCTCCTTTTCGAGTATCTGTGCCCTCGATTCTCTGGAAATAACAGCCTGAAAATCACGGACAATTGTCGGGAACGGATGAGGTCCCATAACCGAACCGAGGCAATAATGAGTATCATCTATCCTTGACGACCATTCTCTCATGGCTTCTGAAACAGCGTCCTTGAGAGTAGCCGTTCCGGTAACAACAGGAACGACCTCAGCTCCTAAAAGACGCATTCTGTAAACGTTCAGCGCCTGGCGGATCGTATCTTCCTTTCCCATAAAAACAACGCACTCCATATCCAGCAGAGCGGCAGCCGTTGCAGTTGCCACGCCGTGCTGACCTGCGCCTGTTTCGGCAATGAGACGTGTCTTGCCCATTTTTTTAGCCAGCAGAGCCTGACCAAGAACGTTGTTTATCTTATGCGAACCGGTATGATTGAGGTCTTCACGCTTCAGATAGATTTTCGCTCCCCCAAGATCTTTCGTCATTTTCTCGGCAAAATAAAGCAGCGACGGTCTTCCGGCGTACTCATTCAGGAGCTGTGTAAGTTCCCGGTTGAATTCCGGATTGTCTTTATAATAATTGTACGCTTCTTCCAGTTCGTTAATAGCATTCATCAGCGTTTCGGGGATATACTGTCCCCCGTGAATGCCGAATCTTCCTTTTGATTCCATATATATCTTTCCTTTCAGTAAATCGAATCCATAAATTCTTTCATTTTGACAAAGTCTTTGAAACCGTCCGTTTCAATGCCGGAACTTACATCGAGAGCATACGGCGCAAGCAGTCTGACAGCATCGCTGGCGCTCTCCCAGTCAAGACCTCCGGCAAGAAAGTAAGGACGCCTGATATTTTTCAGCAGTGCATGATCGAACGTTTTTCCGCTGCCCATTCCCGAATCAAGCAGGATATGATCTGCCGGAGAATTTTCGGCACGTTTGCAGTCCTCTTCGCTTTCAATTATAAAAGCCTTTATGACAATGATATTCTCCTTTTGGAGAGCTTTAATGTACTCCTCGTTTTCATTTCCATGAAGCTGTACCATTTTTATCGTACCGCTTTTTACAAGTCCGATGACATTCTCTATCGGCTCGTCAACGAATACTCCGACAGGAATTATCCTTTTGTCAAGGATCTGCGTAAATCCTGCCGCCTGTTCGGGCGATATATACCGCTTGCTTTTCTTGGCGAACACATAGCCGATATAATCCGGAAGCAGCCTGTTTGCATATTCAATGTCGGTTTCCCGGCGAAGTCCGCACATTTTTACCTTGGTATTCACTTATTATCCCCTCTCAGCTCGGCAAGCTTTGCAGATTTATCAGCCGCACGCATCAGCGTTTCACCGATAAGCACTGCGTCCGCTCCTGCCTCCCGGAGAAGCTGAATATCTGCGGCATCCTTTACGCCGCTTTCCGATACAAACAGGATATCAGACGGTATGAGCTTTCTCATACGGCGGCTGTTGCCTGTGTCAACGGAAAAATCTTTCAGATTACGGTTGTTCACTCCTATAATGCGTGCTCCGGCTCGTATAGCTGTTTCAACTTCCTTTTCGTCATGAGCTTCAACAAGAGCAGAAATACCAAGAGAATCACATACGGCAATATAGTCCGAAATCTGCTTTTCAGACAGAATTGAACATATCAGCAGAATCGCCTTTGCACCTAAAAGCTTGGCTTCATAAATCATATATTCGTCTACGGTAAAATCTTTCCTAATGCATGGAATCGAAACTGCATCAGCTATTTCTTTAAGATATTCGTCGCTGCCGAGAAATCTTGTTGGCTCTGTAAGAACCGATATACAGGCAGCTCCTGCTTTTTCGTAATCCTTTGCTATCTGAAGATAAGGAAAATCATCCGCAATTATCCCCTTTGAGGGAGAAGCCTTTTTGCACTCGCAGATAAACGATATATCCCTGCCCGATAACACCTTTTCAAATTCAAAATCATCTTTCGGGAGCAATTCCGCACGTCTCCTGATTTCACTGCAAGATAGTACTGATTTTGCTTTCCCAACACGTTCACGGGCAGATGCCGCAAGTTCGTCAAGAATAGTCATAAAGCCTCCTCAGTTGTTTGAAACATCAACGAAAGCATCAAGAGCTTCAAGTGCTTTTCCGCTGTCAATAAGATTTCCGGCAAGAACGATTCCCTCTTCTATTGAATCTGCCTTTCCGCCGATATAAATTGCAGCTCCG
>UQXS01000261.1 GCA_900545125.1 uncultured Ruminococcus sp. | reverse complement strand
TGAATACAAAATTTATTGCTGCATCCACGGCTGATATAATCAACGATAATACAATAAGAACAAAATACTTTATACAGTAGAGCTTGAAATCTGTTTTTCTGTGCTCTGTAAATCCTTCCGGCGTCCAGCCGCTGAGTGTGTAAGATGAAGCTTTCATTGACTCACGAAAGCCCAGAACGCATATCAATACAGACAGAACAGCTTTTGGCAGAACAAAAAGCAGCATTCCCATAACTGCCTTAGTACCGTGAAGCGTATACATCATCGTTCCGGATGCACCTATCCCGAATCCTCTTGCAGCCATAAGAAAACAACACACAGGTTGTCCCAGAGCAAAAAATCCCATAATAAATGCAGCTGTCAGAAACATAACCGATATTCCGAATCCACGGCACATATACTCAAACAAATCCGTTCCTTTATAAACGGGAGCAAAATACTGGTGTACCTTTGCTGAAGCTCCCGGACTGCGTACTGCCTGATATACTGATCCCACAGCGATCCCAATAACTGCCAAAGCAAACAGTATTGTAACAAGAGGTCTGGCATCTCTTGCTTTTATATAACTTATGTGCTTCATTCCGCATCATTCCTTTCTTTTTCAAGGATATGCGGAAGCTTGTACATTTAGAACCTGCTTTTACCTGGACAGTTCGTAGGCTCTTTTTGTACAGCTGTCACAGGCATTTTTCACCGTTTCGGTCAGTTTTCCCTCATAGAGACGATCAAGTCCGGCAAGAGTTGTTCCGCCCGGAGAAGAAACCATTTTTATGAGTTCGTCAATGGAATATCCGGAATCGGTTATCATTTTTGCCGAACCTATAAGAGCCTGTGAAAAAAGTTCTTTTGCTGCTGCGGCATCAATATTCACAGTTTCGGCGTATTCAATAAATCCTTTTGCGAAAAGATAAATGAACGCCGGACTGCTGCTGTTGACTGCTATTATCTCTTTCATTTTATCACGAGGAATAACGATCGCTTTTCCGCAAAGTCTGAAAATATCGAGAATTGTTGTAAATTCTTCATCAGTAACCCGTTCGTTGCGTGAAAGCGCAGTTGCTCCCTCGCCGAGAAGAAGCGGTGTGTTGGGCATAACAAGAATAACTTTTACATCCGGAACAGTTTTTGAAGAAACAAATTCGGCAGTGATACCCGCTGCAATTGATACAAAAACTTTGTCAGCACTTGCTGACGGAGCAGCCGCTTCAAGAGCAGATCCTATGATCTGCGGCTTGACTGCAAGAAAAATATAGCTGCATTTTTCTGTAAGATCTGCCTCGCCTGAAGCCTCCTCAACACCGTACTTTTTGAGATTTTCAATTTTAGATTTGTCCGGATCAAAGGCGTAAAGTTGGATATTTTCCGCTGCTTTGCTGCCTGCAATTCCTTTCATAATAGCGGCACCCATATTTCCGGCACCTATAAATCCAATATTTATCTTACTCATTTTCATCATCCTAAAAAATAAATTTATTTTATTATACATCATATGACATAGAAAATCAAGGGAAATTTTGTAAAATAATAAGATTTTTTGTTTATTTTAAAAAGTATGTGAATTTTTTATATAACTATTGAAATGGATTGCAATTTATGGTATGATATATACAAAATAGAATTCAAAGAGGTATTTATACATGAAATTACACTTGATATCAAAAATAACCGCTTCAATTCTCTGCTCCGCATTTATTCCTGTACTCCCGGCAGCTTCGGAAGGCTCTGCCCTTAAAGACAGCGGTATATCCTACACCGAATCCGTAGGAACGATAAATAATCCCGGTGCAGGGTATACTCAGACTATATGGGCTGTCTGCAAACCCGGAAATACGCCGGTATACAGTCCTACGGGTAATATAGTGCTGTTCTTTATTGATATAGGCGCATTCTCCAGCGGCATGAACAAAGAACAAGTTGATTACGACCTCGATGATGCTTTCTTTGACTCGTGGCGCAAGACTTTTGAAAATGCTCGCAGCAACGGATGCATGATCGCACTTCGTCTCCGATACGATGCAGAAGGTGCAGATAATCCCGAACCGGCAACCTTTGAACAGACTCTTAATCACGTCCATCAGCTCAGGGACAGCGGTCTGCTCGAAGAATACAAGGATATCCTTGCCTTTGTGGAAAGCGGACTTGTCGGTAAATGGGGCGAACAGCACGGCGGCAAATATACTTCCGTTGATTACAAGGCACAGGTTCTTGATACCATGCTGGAATGTGTCCCCTCCCCTGTTCCGGTTACTGTGAGAACACCTGATACTTTTGCCAGATGGGCAGGCATAGAACGGAAAGATCTTGCCGATTATCAAGCCGAACCTGGCAGCGATGCCGCAAGAGTAGGTCTTTACAACGACGGATATATGGGAAGCGATTCTGACCTCGGCACATATGCAAATCGTGACGCGGAAACAACATGGCTCGGAAATCAGACGATAAATTCATATTTCGGCGGCGAATTTTCCGGAAATCTTGAATGGGCACAGAAATACGATACATATCTGCCGGAAAATGCAATAACTGAAATGTACAATACACATCTCAGCTACATAAACGCAAATATTTTTCAATTATATAAAAATTGTCTAAAATCCATTCACCTGCTGGATGGATTGGTATTTTGTTTTTTAAATCTTCTGTCAAAAAATTATATATATCAAATATAAATTTTAAATTTTCTTTTAATCTAGGTATTGGGTATGTTCTTTTATCAGATTTTGATTTTAAAATTTGATCTGCAGCAAGTTTTTGTAAATAAATTTCTAATT
>UQXS01000260.1 GCA_900545125.1 uncultured Ruminococcus sp. | reverse complement strand
ATACTCCGTCAAGTCCGAATCAGAAATACTATTCTGGTCCGGTTGTGATTAATTAACAAAAGCAGGCGCTCCCTAATTAGGAACGCCTGCTCTTCGTTTATTCTTCATCGCTGTTGCCGAACAGATCGGTGAAGCAGCTTGTGATATAGTCCATTTCAGTCTTCTTTGCAGAATCATCGGTATGGCTGTACACATTAAATGTCGTGAGGAAGTCTCCGTGACCCGCGTAGTCCTGTATCTGCTTCATAGTAAATGCCGTGTTATTGGCAAGAAGGCTGATGCAGGAGTGCCTGAGAGCATGGAACTTGATGTGCGGAAGATCGTTCTTATCAAGCAGCTTAGTAAAATAATGAGTTATACTATCTGGCAATATAAGTGTTCCGACTGCGTTCACGCAAACAAAGTCCTTGTAAGCGTTAGTCTCTCTTATCATAACCTCCTGCTCTGCTTTCAGAGCTTTAAGGTAATTATAGAGATCGTCGTTCATCGTGAAGCTACGGACGCTGCTGTCAGTCTTGAGCATTGTCTTAAGTATTATCTCACGTTTGCGTCTGCCCCCGACCTCTCCGATAACTCTATAAGTTCCTTTTGGAAGTATGCTTGAATCTCCGGTAACGACGCTTTGTTTAATATGTATCAGTCTGTTTTCAAAGTCCACATTATCCCATGTGATGCCGATTATCTCAGAACGCCTAAGTCCAAGCACCATAGCAAGTATGACTGGCGTTTCAATATATGAACCTTTAGCAGCTTTTGCCAGAGTGTTTAGCTGCTCTGCGGTATAGTACTGAGTTTCACTGCGTCCCTTAGGAGGTTTGTCCACTACATTCATGGGGTTTTTGATGATGAAATCATTCTTCTCAGCATATCTGAATGCAGGTCCGATAAGACCTAACATTTTGTGTACGGTTTTTGGGCTTTTGCCATCACTCACGAGCATATTGCAGAAAGCTTCAATGTCACGTGCTTTTAGATCTCTTATCGGTTTTCTGTTCTGAAAATATGGCTTGATGTGAACCTTCAATGCGTTACAGTAATCAAAATAGGTCGTAGGTGACAGCTTCGTCTTTCTCTGTTCGAGACAAAATTCAGCACATTTATCAAGCGTCCAGTTTGCAAAGTCACTATCCACAAGACCGTCGAAACGTGCTGTTATTTCTTTTGCTTTTTCTTCTGCCTTACGTTTGTTTATTCTATTGCCTTTATTGTCAAGAGCTGTTATGCCTGTGGATAGCTGTTTCTGCTTACGTGTACCGTCGTTCTTAGTAATGTAGAAACTAACGCACCACTTGCGGTTATTGATCTGCAAGCTATAGTTGATCATTATTATCCCTCCTCAGAGCCGCCTGTAACAGGCGGAATTGTAAATAATGTTAGCTATTGATAGAAGAGTCCTGATTCAGAAACTCGATTATGCTTATCTTAGGTATCTTATGACGGTTTCCGATGCGAATAGAGCGGATTTTTTTCTGCTCAAGCAGCGTGTAACCCTTATTTCGCCCGATGTGAAGCATCTCACGCATTTGATCGAATGAAACTATATCGGGGTATTCAGTAAATGTATTTTCGGTAGTTAACATATTTTTTTCCTTCTGAGCTAATATACTTGAAAAGCTCACATTTGTAGTGTATAATATTGATATAGTAGCTCCCCGAAGGGAGCCACGTTCTTAAAGCTTGTTCTCGTCATATCCGGGCAACGGCTGGTATACGCCTGTCAGATCAATATCGAAAACAGGTCCGGCATATATCGATACATTAGACGGATATCCTGTCTGCTGACCATACTGCTGCATAGCAAGGGCAAGGTTAGCCGCCTCACGCTGATGCTCCTGAGCATAAGCGGTAGTTTGTTCCACAAGCTCGTCGAGTCCTGCGAAATTTGAATTCTCATTCCCTCTGATACGGAACGTAGGACCTGTTAACACCGTAGTGTTAGGATAGCTTTTTTTCGACGTTTCAACCGTTGTGGGAACAGTTCCGATTGTGGGAGTAGGAGCAGGAAACTCCTGCGCCTGCGGTACAGTCGGCATTACTGAGGAGACATCCTCAACTATAGGAAGTGCCTGTGTCTGAGAAACGTTAGCTAAGTAATTGTTATTCATAGTATCATACCCTCCAAATTTGTTTTTTGTGTCATTGCCAGTGCCATACCAATTGTTGAGTGCATCAATAGTATTATAGAGGCTGTCACTATCGGTATATTTGGATATCTCATCGAGACTATAATCGGTAATAAACATTGACTCGTCAAGTTCGAGGAAATTAAAGCTTTCTTCTTTAGAATAATCCGTATGATCAACGAAATCATTTGCACTGGCTGTGATGATCTCAAAGTCATGCTTTTTGAGAATGTTGTTGGTTTTCTGCTTCACCCTGTTAAGGTCAGAGGGACTTTGTGAGAATTTGTGCCCTGTCACAGCATTTACTGCGTCTAACAGCACATGAGCGTGAACAAATCTGCTGTCAGTGTGAACGGCTGTCACTGAAATATTTTCAGGATATAGAGTCGCTGCTATATTGCTGACGATGTTTAGTACATCAGCAGGTGATTTTTCAGAACCACTTGACGGAAAGGAGAGTACAAAATGTTCCCCTTGTTTTCCACTGGTTTTATTGTGCAGTTTCTTGTTCCTAAGGATGTCTGAAAGCGGATGATTACAGGAACATCCGTGAGCGGCTATAAGTTTGCCGTTATCAGTCTTAGCCGGATCGGTAATATATTCAAAAATCGAGCCTCTGAAAAAAACTCTGTAAAAAATCAGCAAACTGTGGTAAAATAGAAA
>UQXS01000259.1 GCA_900545125.1 uncultured Ruminococcus sp. | reverse complement strand
CGGTGTAAAAGTTATCCCGTTTGCCTCAATGGTATAATTTCCCTGCATTATATTTCGTTTCACACTGTAATCGCTGATATTAACCCCCATCTGCTCAATATCTATCCAGAAAAGCTCCGGGATATCAAAAAGGGCGCAGTCAATTCCCGGACGGCAGCTGGAAAACAGCGCATCCCTGTAGATATTAATATCTTCATCCGTCATTGAGGAATTATCAAGAGTAGAGACAGTAAATTTTATAGGATTCGGAAGCTTAACCGTTACTGTTTCCACAGAGGGATTGATAAGCTTCATCATTTCCATATATACCTGAACGTTGTTTTCGTCAAGAAATGTACCGTAATTGTAGGAATTTTCCGAGTAATTCGCATAAAAATCGGTTTTGTCAAAATAGACTGTCTCAAATCCGGAACTTTCGCCGCATGGCTGCTCTCCGGCATAGCAGACAGGTACAGCAGCTGTCATTGCCACAATAACGGCTGAAACAACAAAAGATGAAATTTTTTTCATTAAATAACCTCCTTTTTTCCAATTCCCACAATTATTTATCTATATGACTATATTATATATATAAATCTCATAATTGTCAATGCCTATTATTGATTTTTTATAAAATCCTGATAATACAGCGCTGTATTTATGCAGAAAATAACAAAAATATGCGATTTGAAGCCAGAATATTTGTTATATTGTCACTTGAAAAATTTTTTCTTATATGGTATACTTTAAGTTGGTACAAATCACAGATTTGATAACTCGATTTGAAAGGTGATGTTCCGGAAATGGATTTATCTCAGATGAACAAAGAACAGCTTCTCAGCTTCAAAAATGAAACTCAGGCTCTCTACGATGATTTCAAGGCACAGAAACTTTGCCTGAATATGTCAAGAGGAAACCCCTGCAAAGAACAGCTTGAACTCAGCGTTGATATGCTCAGTCTCTTCAATGACGGCAACTTCGTCAGCGAAAACGGCATTGATGTAAGAAATTACGGTATGCTCGACGGTATTCCCGAGGCTAAAGAACTTTTCTCGGATATGATAGGCGTTGACGACGACGAGGTCATTATTTTCGGAAACTCCAGCCTTAACGCTATGTTCTGGGCTGTTCAGACCGCTTACAATAAAGGCATTCTCGGCTGCACCCCATGGGCTCAGTATGAAAAGATCAAATTTCTCTGCCCTGTTCCGGGCTATGACAGACATTTTAAAGTAACTGAATTTTTCGGAATCGAAATGATAAATATTCCCATGACAAAAACAGGCCCGGATATGGACATGATCGAAAAACTCGTGGCTGACGACGATTCTGTCAAGGGAATCTGGTGCGTTCCGCAGTACTCAAATCCCGACGGCATCTCCTACAGCGACGAAACCGTACGCCGCTTTGCAAATCTCCACCCTGCCGCAAAAGATTTCAGGATATTCTGGGACAACGCCTACTGCATTCATCATCTCACCGATAATCCTGTTGCAATACTCAATATCCTCGACGAAGCTAAGAAAGCAGGAAATGAAGATATCGTCTATATTTTCGGCTCGACATCCAAAATTACTTTCCCCGGCGCAGGCGTTGCCGTAATGGGCGCAAGCAGGAGAAATGTTGAGGAACTGAAAAAATATCTCGGCATCAGCATCATCAGCTACGATAAAATGAATCAGCTCCGCCATGTAAAGTTCTTCGGAAGCTTTGAGAATATGTGCGAACATATGAAGAAACACAAGGCAATAATTGCTCCGAAGTTTAAACTCGTATGCAAAATCCTGGAACAGAATATCACTCCTCTCGGAATCGGTTCATGGACTGATCCGGAAGGCGGATACTTCATTTCATTCAACGCTATGAACGGCTGCGCTAAGCGTATCGTAAAACTTTGCAGCGAAGCCGGCGTAACCCTTACCGGTGCAGGAGCAACTTTCCCCTACGGTATTGATCCTGATGACAGAAACATCAGACTTGCTCCTACATATCCGCCTATCGAAGATCTTGAAAAGGCAATGGAACTTTTCGTTATCTGCGTCAAGCTTGCAAGCGCAGAAAAACTTCTTTCTGAAATGAAATAAAATCAAGAGCCTGTCCGGATTGATTCGGATAGGCTCTTATTTTTTATGCTTCCATAACCACTTGTTTCATTGACTTTACATACTCCCCCACATACGGAGCGGCATCCTTTCCGTATTTTTCCAGCAGCCTGATAATTGCAGATCCTACAATTGCACCGTCGGAAACCGCAGCCATTGCTTTTGCCTGTTCCGGCGTTGAAATTCCGAAACCAATAGCACACGGAACGTCAGTATTTTCACGGATGATCTTTGTAATGCTGCCAAGATCTGTATTTATCTCACTTCTCACGCCCGTAACCCCCAGACTTGAAACAAGATAAATAAATCCCTCAGCCTCTCTTGCGATCATAGCGATTCTCTTGTCGGATGTAGGAGCAATGAGGGAGATAAGATCAATACCGTACTTCTTTGCAGGCTCTGCAAATTCGCCTTTTTCCTCAAAGGGCAAGTCGGGAATAATGATGCCGTCCATTCCGGTCTCACGGCATTTATTCATAAATCGCTCTGCACCATAGGAATAAACTACGTTTGCATATGTCATGAATACCATGGGTATCTTAACATCGCTGCGGAGTTCCTTTACGAAATCAAAAATCTTGTCAGTGGTGACTCCCCCCGCAAGAGCACGGATATTCGCTCCCTGAATCACCGGCCCTTCTGCGGTGGGATCTGAAAAAGGTATGCCCAGTTCGATAAGATCAGCACCGTTTTCCACGGCGGCACGGACAACTTTTGCGGTTGTTTCAAGGTCGGGATCTCCGCAGGT
>UQXS01000258.1 GCA_900545125.1 uncultured Ruminococcus sp. | reverse complement strand
CGGAGTCGATAACGCCGTCCATTGTGGTATCTCCACGAACGATGCCGCCTGCCGGAGGTACAGAAGGATGTCCCTCTCCTGCGATTCCGGTGCCGGAAACAGCGCCGATAACTTCGTCAATATAGAAGTCAGTAAGTGATTCTTCAGTCTCAATGTAGATCTTTATATTGGTTGCGCCTTCGGGAATGGTGTATGTGCTGTTGTGAAGCTGTGCCCATGTATCGCTGGGAACCACGCAGCTGTCTATTTCGTCATAAGCTGTCTCGCCTGATGCATCTGTATACTCAACTTTCATCATCATCTTAACAGATTCGCCGGAATTCTGCTTAACGTGAGAACTGAAACTGTAGGATTCTCCGCCCTTGAAGATGTTTGAGGGGAGTGAGTAAGCTGCGCCCTGCCATGCGCTTGATCTGTCTGAAACGAGGAGAGAATGGCTGCCCCATTCTGTGTAGTGTTCATTGCTGCTCTGTGCAATGGAGTTTCCGCCTCTGTCAGTCCAGTTCTGTTCGCCGTCCTCGAATCCGCACTGGAACCACCAGCCGTAATCGTTAGGTTCCGGAGGAGCAACCGGACCGCCGCCGACATCATACTGATAATTTTTTCCATCGCCCCACTCGCTTGCAGGAATCATCTGTGAAAGCTGAGTATAGGCTGTTTTTGCCTGATTGTTCTTATCGAAGAGAAGAGCGTCCGAACCTGCTTTCAGCCACGAATTGGCGTCGTTAGGACCCCAGATACATACGGCTGTTACACGGTTTGAGGAGTTAAGGCGTGTCTTGTTCCACTCCTTGGCGTAATCGAAGATAGCCTTGTATTTTGTTGCCTGATCCTGAAGTGAATATTTTCCGCTTTCAAGAGATATATCAAGCTCTGTTACCTGTACCTGAATGCCAAGGTCAAGGAACATCTGCATTGCCTGGAGATAAGAATCCGTGCCTGCGAAACCGGTAGCGTTTGCAGGTACATGAGACTGCATTCCCATACCGTCAAGAAGTCCTTTTTCAGAAAGAGGCTTGAGGATAGTTCTGATGATACAGTCACGTTTATGATCCCAGTATTCGTTGTAGTCATTGTAGAAAAGGCTGCATCCCTCAGGAGCATATTTTCTTGCGTAAGTGAAAGCTTTTTCAATAAAGGAGTTGTTGCCGTAAACGGCTACCCATGCGGATTTACCGCCCTCAACGTTGTTGTCTCCTGCTTCACGGTGACCGTCCTGATTTCCGCTTGTTCTGCTTGCATCGTCAGATATGCATTCATTGCAGACATCGTAAGCATAGAGGTTCAGGTTAGGATATTGTGTTTCGATAGCATTGAACATATTCTTGATATAACTTTCAAGACGCTGATCCATTACGCTTGATGAAACCCAGTTTGCATTGCCGTCAAAATTTTCTTTGAGGAACCAAGCGGGTGTCTGGCTGTGCCATACGAAAGCGTGTCCTCTTACGGCAATATTATTTTTCTGGCAGAAGTCGAAAATTGCTGCTGCACTGTCAAGCTTTACGGCGATATTAGTACCGCTGCACTGTGCTTTGTTAAGAGTAGCATCAGGTTTTGTTTCATTTTCGCATTCAATGGAGTTGTAGTTCTGGAGAGTTGTAGCAAGGATAGCATCGTTCCTTACAGTTCCGCCGTTAAGAATGTTTCCGACACGGAATCCGTAATTTGCGAACTCGTCTTTAAGACCCTTGCTGCCGGATGCAGCAGAAGCTCCGTTTCCACGAGCTTTCGTTGTTATCATGAGGTCATCAAATGCAAAGTCGTTTGTTGAATCGGTAGTGATTACCAGTTCGAATTCGTAGCTGTTTTCCGGAGCTGCATAAACGCCTGAAAGTTCAGTCCACTCGCCTGCCTTTGCTTTTGCCGAATCAAGCTCAACAATAGTTTCCTCGTCCGTTTCACGGTCAAGGGTTCTGAGAGCAAGTCTGAATGTCTCACTGCTCTCACTGTATACCTTTACGCTGTAGTCGTAAGAAATACCGCCGTAAAGATAAAATCCCTTTGAAGAGCTTACGCCCTGTGTGGAATCTGTACGTCCTGTAACGGACATACCACGTGTACCGTCGTATCCGATACCGTCTTGTGCGGTAAGAGTTACGGCGTCATTGTTCGGATGCCAGCCTTCATAGCTGATTTCAAAGTCGTTTGAAACAACTTCTGCCGCATACGCATTGTCAGTCAGTGCGGGCAGAAGTGTTATCATTCCTGCACCGACTACTGCAGATGTCAGACCTGATACAAACTTTTTCAGTTTCATGTTAATTCCCCCTTAGATATGATATTATAAAATTCCGACTTTGTATTCTATATTTATTATATCTTTATTTCGGACACAATTCAACTCATTTTTTGCAGATTAGGTGTAAAAAATGCATGAATTTATTTAAACAAATAGAAAGTTATCTATACCGGATATACATTATAATGTGTAGTTCTCATTGGGATAAGGATTTTTTTCATCTGTCAAGCCAAGAATATAGTCTGTACTTGTTCCGTAAAGCTTTGCAAGCTTTATTATTATCTCGACCGGAACAACTCTTGTTCCACGTTCATATTTGGAATAGAGAGACTGATCGCAGAAAAGATAATCCGAAACTTCTTTCTGCGTTTTATCGCTGTCTTCTCTGAGATTTCTGATTCTGCATCATCTGCTCCTACCTCTCTTTCCACAAAATGGCTTGCACAGCTGAGGAAAAATAGTTCCTGCTGATAAGGCATAGTTCAGGTCATAAGCTGACGTAAAATTCTGCATGGGAACATATGCCATTGCAGGTTCCAGATACTGAAGATGCGAAAACATTTCATGTTTTCTTTCTTTGATATCCGGTATAGTGCAGTT
>UQXS01000257.1 GCA_900545125.1 uncultured Ruminococcus sp. | reverse complement strand
AACAGCCGCATTCCGCAAGCGGAAACAGAATATTTCCAAAACAAAGCGCAGACCTAAAGGCAAATTCTCCTAAGGATGAATTATGAGAAACAGAAGCAATCGGGCGGGAAGGACGAACAGTTTCGGCTGTTCGTCCTTTTCGTTTTGCGAAAGGCTCTGTGAGTCTGAATAACTTGCTCAGATCCGTTTGAATTTCAGACCATGTTATAACCGGATCGTTGAAATCGGTTTCTGCTGTGCATCCGGAAATTCCGCTGTTTTTGCGGATATGGCTTTGTTCCGGCAATGATCGGCTCTTTCCGATTCACTGTCCGGCATGGAGCCGATGTGCGTGAAGTAAATGTCGATCCGTTGCTCGCCCTCGCTTTTCTTTCGTGACGGGCGCTCGTGAATCACGATTTTGCTGATGAATGTCCGCAGGATCTCGGGTGTCAGCTCCCGTATATCCGTATACTTGCGTGCGAGTGACACAAACCTTTCCACATTGACTGCTGTGGATTTAAGCTGTTCAATTTCGACTTTGAGTTGTTCCAACCGTTTGGCTGTCGTTTTCTGTTCGGCGTTATAGCCATCTGACAGCATCCGGAATTGCTCATTTGTAACCTTGCCGAGTACATTGTCCTCATACAGTCGTTTGAACAGCAGGTTCAGCTCTTCGTTTCTCTTTGTCAGCTTACTTTGTTCGAATAATTTTGCATTCAGCTCCTTCCGGTTTTCGGAGGAGCTTTTTTGACTGATGAAACGAACAAATTCTGCCGTGTGCTTCCGTGCTTCCGAGGTTACTCTGCGGATTTCCTCCAGAATAATCTCGTCAAGCGCGATCTCCCGAATACTGTGCGGGGTGCATTGCTTCTCGCCCATGTGCTTACGGTAGCGGGAGCAGATGAAGTTGAACGCATCCGGTTTCATCGTTCTTCCGCGGACAAAATACAGCTTGGATCCGCAGTCGGCACAATACAGAAGTCCGCTGTATTTGTTGACTTCGCCCATCGAGTTGCGTCTGCGCTTTCCTTGACGCACCTGCCGGACAATGTCCCATGTCGTCTGATCGACAATGGCTTCATGTATATCTTCGTGAGTAGTTTTGAATTTCTCTATATCGGAAATAACTTTCTCATAGTCATCCGTATCAAGGAACTGCACGTCAGGAGTATTTTTGTATTCTTTTTTAGTGGCTTCCTCATTTGCTTCCAAGAAAGCATCGAGCCTTTTCATAATGAAAAAGCCGCCAATCATAACTGCTGTTACTGCGATAATAACAATCACATCTTTCATAAGGTC
Organism: uncultured Ruminococcus sp.; assembly: GCA_900545125.1. Taxonomy (GTDB): domain Bacteria; phylum Bacillota; class Clostridia; order Oscillospirales; family Ruminococcaceae; genus Ruminococcus. The sequence continues at coordinate 1,570 of UQXS01000257.1, read as the reverse complement.
GCCTTCTTTTGAAGCGGTTAAATATCAAAGCATTTGCGCAATGCCTTATAATCTCCGAGCACCAAAAGCGTTTCCTCTCCGGAAAGGACTGTGTCGGCGGTAACAACCGCATTGATTTTTCCGTTTTTCTTTGTGGCGATGATATTTACATTGTATTTTCTGCGAATATCGATCTCTGCAATTGATTTTCCCACCCATGCCTGCGGAACGGACACTTCAAAAATCGAACAGGAATCACCGAGTTCTATATAATCGAGAATATGGTCGGATGTATATCGGATTGCAGCCCATGTGGCAAGTTGCTTTTCAGGGTAGATAATTTCGTCCGCACCGTTACGCAGAAGAAATTTCGCCTGTACATCCTGTTCGGCGCGAGACACAACCTTTTGCGCTCCTAATTCCTTTAATAAGCAGGTCGTTTCAAGCGAACTCTGAAAATCCCCACTGATTGTTACGATACAAACATCGTAATTTTTTATACCGAGAGATTTCAGCAACGCTTCGCTTGTGCTGTCGCCGATTTGTCCGTTAGTCACATATGGCATAGCATCGTTAATTCTTTCCTCATTTTCATCTACTGCCATGATCTCATGTCCCAATTCGTGCAATTTCATTGCTATGTATTTCCCGAAACGTCCGAGACCTATCAATAAAACAGATTTTGTTTTCATATAAATATCCTCCTCAGCTCAGCCGACGGCAATTGTATCCGCCGGAAGTTTTGCTACTTGCTTTTTATTTGCTCCGAAAGCGGCATAGATCAGCGTTAATCCGCCCACCCGACCGAAGAACATGGACATAATCAGAATCATTTTAGAGGCACTTCCGAGTGTCGGAGTAATACCAAGTGTCAGTCCTACCGTACCTACGGCGGAAGCTGTTTCGTAAAGACATGATGTGATAGGCAAATTTTCAATCGTACTGATAGCCATTCCGCCAGCCAAAAACAGAGTTATGTACATCAAAAATACTGCCGAAGCTGTTTTTACGGTTTCATCATCAATCCGACGTTTCATAACTTCGGCGTTGTCTTTTTTTCGGAAAACGGAAAAAGCAGAAGAAAACAAAACCGCTATCGTTGTCGTTTTCATACCGCCTGCGGTTGACCCCGGTGAACCGCCTATCAACATAAGAATAATCATCAGGTATAATCCCGTATCACTGATGACGGTAAGATTTATCGTGTTAAAGCCTGCCGTTCTCGCTGTCACGGACGCAAATAAACTGGTTAAAATCTGTCCACTGGCACTCATGCCCACCATCAGATTCTGCCGCTCCAGTACCCAGAAAAGTCCTGCACCGCCAAATACCAGCACAAACAGGGCGATCAGCACCAGCTTCGTCTGTAATAAATATTTCCGGAAATGAAATTTATTCCGGTATAGGTCATCCCACACGATAAATCCCAGACCACCGATGATGATCAGGCTCATGATCACCAGATTCACCAGCCAGTCGTCATAGTAACCAACCATGGAATTATAAGGCACTTCATTGCCCATCAGGTCAAAGCCTGCATTACAAAAGGCAGAAACCGCATGGAAAAAGCCGTAAAACACCCCACGGAAAA
>UQXS01000256.1 GCA_900545125.1 uncultured Ruminococcus sp. | reverse complement strand
ATTTAGCGTATTTTTCGTTGGTTGACCTTTTATTTGTTTGTATTCAATTGGTAGCGAAAGCATCTCCCTTGGAATCCAGAGTGTAGATGTTCTCCTTCTCAAAGTATATTTCGATCCCCTTTTCCTTCAGTTTTCGCACGGTTATCAGGCTGTCCACAGTATTTCTTGCGAACCTGCTAACACTCTTTGTCACGATAAGATCGATTTTTCCGTCAAGTGCATCGGTAATCATCCGATTAAACCCGTCCCTGTGCTTTGTGTTTGTCGCACTGATACCTTCGTCTGTGTACAGGTCAACAAACTCCCAGTCCGCACGGTTTTGGATATAGTTGGTGTAGTAGGAAACCTGTGCAGCGTAGGAAGTCTGCTGTTCCTCTGAATCCGTTGAAACTCTCGCATACGCCGCAACTCTGCGTTTTGCAGGAGTATCCAGCGGCATAAAAGTTGCCCTGTCCAGTCTTGCAGGGATTTTTGTTACTTGCTTTTCCATTTATTGCCTCTCTTTCTGCTATGCTCTGCGGCTTTCGCCCTCATTTCAGGCGTCCAGCTTTCCGAGCGTGAGTGATCCTGCCAGTGAACTGTTCGCTTGTGACCATCCTTGAAAACGAAAGTCAGCACATTTGGTTCAGGTACGATAATCTGCTTGATTTCACTTTGAAATATCTCATTATCGAACTCATCAAGCTGTAAAACCTCACAACATTTATCGTACAGAATATCTTCGGGTATCTGCTTGGAATCAGGACAGTATTTCTTGCCCATTGTATTGTATGTCTGGCAAATCCATATCACCCGATAAGGCTGAACCTTTCTGCGATAGTATTTTCCACAGCAGCCACAGTGTATCATACCTGTCAGCGGATAAATGTTTGTCGTTGGAGCAGAGGGCGTAAACCTCTGATTCTCTTTCAGAAGCTCCTGAACAGTGAGGAAAGTTTCCTTGTCAATAATCGGCTCATGAGCTTCCTTTACATAAAACTGCGGTAACTGACCACTGTTGTAGATTTTTCGCTTGGTGATATGATTTTCACGGAATGATTTCTGAAACAGAATATCGCCGCAGTATTTTTCATTTTGAAGTATTCGCTTAATTGCTCCTGCCGTCCATAAACCACCGCCTTTTGCAGGAATGCCGAGCTCATGCAGCTTGTTTGCAATCGCCTGTTTTCCCATTCCGCTCAGATAATCGTTGAAAATCATTCTAATAATTGTGGCTTCCTCCGGCACAATTTCAAGCACGCCGTCCTTGGTTCTTTTGTAGCCAAGAATTGTAATACTGCCGACCTTACCCTGTTCAAAGTCTTTCTGAATCTGCCATTTTTTATTTTCGCTTGCCGAAAAACTCTCTTCCTGAGCGTAGCTTGCGAGAATCGTCAGCATAAGCTCACCGTCCGCCGAAAGACTGTGGATACCCTGCTCTTCAAAATATACATCAACGCCTAAGCCTTTCAGCTCACGGACAGTTTCAAGCAGCGTGACCGTGTTTCTTGCGAACCTCGATATCGATTTTGTGATTACAAGATCAATACGCCCCGCTCTGCATTCCGCAAGCAGTTTCTGAAAATTTTCCCTGTTATCCTTTGTACCCGTCAGGGCTTCATCAGCGTAAACACCGCAGAACAGCCATTCTGGATTTTTCTGAATCAGATTGTTGTAATAGCTTACCTGTGCAGAAAGCGAGTGCAGCATCGCATCCTTTCCGCTTGAAACCCGTGCGTAGGCTGCCGTTCTGAGCAGTTTTACTTTTTGTGCATCGGGGAACTGAACCCTTGTTACGATTCGTTCCATTTTTCCACCGCCTTTTCCGAATTTGTCGGATAAATCGTTTGATTATCGTTTTATCCGCACTACCATATTCGCTCTAAAACGGCGAAAAGTCAACGATTTTCAGCGAAAAATGCTGCACGAAGATATGCCGTATTTTTTCAGCATCATTGTATCAATTTTAGAGTACTCTTTCCTTGTGATGAGGGACTTTTCAAGCAGAGAACGCACCCACGCCATGACGGTCTGATACTGAAACAGTTTATCGAATATCTCGTCTTTCATGCGATACCTCCTTTGATTTTCCATAACATGTGCGGGAGCAGTATTTTCGATGTTTACTTTTATATGACTGAAACGTTTTACCGCAGACAGGGCAGATAAGCTCGATTTGAGAGCTTCGGCGAATAATAGAGGAATGTTCTGTCCACCACAATTGGCGGCATTTATCACGACAGAATTTTTTCATCTTGCGGTGAGGTGTCTGTGTGATCTCTTTATGACATTGCAGGCAGAAACGGATATTTTTGCTTGGTTTATTGAACGACTGAATGTTATGTCTTTGGCAGTAGGATTTGACCGTGTTGGCTGAAATACCGAGCTGTTCTGAAATAGAACTGATTGGAACTCCTGATTCACGAAGACATCGGATACCATATTTTTGTTCCTGTGTCATATTGCTCATTGCATCACCTCCGCAGCTTTCTTTGCCAATGATTCCGCGTCCAGTCCGAATTCACGGTACAGTTCCTCTATCGTCCCCTGTGCCGGAAATACCTTGCCGAGATTGCACAGCTCGATCCGCTCCGGTGAAATTCTGTTCCACCCCAGAATCGCCGCCATGCGCTGCCCCATGCAGCCGACACCGGTGCATTCCTCCGCCACCAGCAGCGCCCGGGTTTTGCCGATGACCTCGCGCATATCGCGGTCGTAAAGCGGAGAGATCGCGTTGATCTTCACCACGCGCGCCGAGATCCCCTGCTGCGCAAGGAGCTCCGCCGCGTCCAGCACATTGTTGACCATCGTGCCGTATGCGCAGAGGGTGATGTCGCCGCCCTCGCGCAGCACAGCAAGATTTTCCCGCCCGCT
>UQXS01000255.1 GCA_900545125.1 uncultured Ruminococcus sp. | reverse complement strand
TGATATACCCGTAATAATGGGGGCTACTCCTATACTCTCACTGGTTTGCTTTGAAGTTATAATGTCGTGGCTGAGTCTTAAATTTCCAAAACTCAGAAAGCTTATATCGGGCAGTCCGAAAATAATTATCCGTGAGGGAAAAGCAGATCCGCAGGTAATGAGGGAACTGCGCTTTTCTGTTGATGATCTTCTTACAGCACTGCGTGGAAAGGATGTGTTTGATATCAGCGAAGTTCAGTACGCTGTTGTTGAAACTACAGGAAATGTTTCGGTAATGAAAAAACAGACCGATGATACCCCCGTCCGCAAGGATCTGGGAATTGAGCCGCATCCGGAAGATCCGCCGCAGCTCATTGTTTCCGACGGTAAAATAATCGAAGTATCACTGAAATATCTCGGCTATGATACCCAGTGGGTAAAAAGAATGCTCGATGAGGGCGGCATAAATCTATCCGACGTTCTTATGATGACGGCGGACAGAACGGGGAAATGCTACATCGCAGGCAAAAACGGCAAGGCACCGTATATCAGAGAGGGGGAACAAAAATGACAAGAGTAAAGATAAGTCTTGTGATCCTTACAGTCATGCTGGGAACAAGCATATTTTTCGGAATTCTTATTAACGGAAAATGCAGCGGCTTTATCGGCAAAACAGAAAATATCTGGGAGCTTTATGACTCCGGAAATCACGAGGATGCCTGCAAAGAAGCAAGAGATTTTGAAGAAAAATGGGAGGACTTCCGGAAATATTCATCAGTGATGATAAACAATGAGAAACTTGCGGAAATCGACCGGATATCGGCAAGAGTAATATATCTGGCGGAGGGAGACAGCGAAGAACTGCACTCCGAACTCATGGAACTGCGCCACATGATCGAAGCACTTAAAAAAAGCGAAATGCCGCTTCCGGAAAGTATATTTTAATCATGCCTTTACAAATCAGGAAATAAATGCTATAATAATAATTATTAAAGGGGGGATTGCCGTGTTTGCAAATATTTCCAGTCTGGGGCTTTTTGGACTTAATGCCTTTCCGGTCGATGTTGAAGTGGATATAAGCCGTGGAGCACCTCAGTTCGATATTGTAGGTCTGCCCGACCCCGTTGTCAGGGAAAGCAGGGAGAGAATAAAAGCAGCTCTAAGATCGTCAAATGTGAATTTTCCAATTGCTTCAGTAATGGTGAATCTCGCTCCGGCTAATACAAAAAAGAGCGGTTCGGTTCACGATATAGCTATATTTATGGCGGTTATGAAAGCAATGCATCTTCTGAACGTCTCTACAGACGACTGCGCATTTATCGGCGAATTATCCCTTAACGGCAACGTGAGAGCCGTAAACGGTGTTCTGCCTATGGTCATGCTCGCCCGTGAAAAGGGGATAAAAGCCGTGTTTGTTCCCTATGACAACGCTTCCGAAGCATCAGTAATAGACGGCATCGTGATTTACGGCGTGAAAAATACGGAACAGCTTATCAGACATTTCAGGGGCGATGAATTTATAGAACCTGCCGGGCATTTCGTTCCGGCAGAGACAAGTTATGACGAGGTACTGGATTTCGCCGATGTCAAGGGTCAGCACGCTGCCAAGAAGGCTCTTGAAATAGCGGCGGCAGGCGGTCACAACGCTTTGCTTATCGGCTCGCCGGGAAGCGGAAAAAGTATGCTCGCCAAAAGAATGCCGTCCATTCTTCCTCCGCTGACCTTTGAGGAAGCTCTCGAAACTACAAAGATACATTCTATTTCCGGACTTCTTTCGCCGGAATATCCGCTTATAACCAAAAGACCGTTCCGTTCGCCTCATCATACGGTTTCTTCTGCCGGTCTTGCCGGGGGCGGAAGTATTCCGCAGCCGGGTGAGGTATCGCTCGCTCACAACGGACTGCTCTTTCTGGACGAATTACCGGAGTTTGACCGACGCTCTCTTGAAATTCTCCGTCAGCCTCTTGAGGACAGGCGTGTGACTATAGCACGTGCTTCCGGTACGGTTTCGTATCCGTGCAGCTTTATGCTCATCGGAGCTATGAATCCGTGTCCGTGCGGATATTTCGGACATCCGAGGAGAAAATGCGTCTGCTCTCCAAAAAAATCGGCAGCTTATCTGTCAAAAATTTCAGGGCCGCTTCTTGACAGGTTCGATATGCATATAGAAGTCGCTCCCGTGGAGTTTGAGGATCTTTCATCAAAGCTTAAAACAGAATCTTCCGCCGAAATAAGAAAACGTGTTGTAGCCGCAAGGGAAATTCAGAATCAGCGGTTCAGGGGAACGGGAATTACCTGCAATGCACTTATTACTTCGGACAAGCTTCATGATTTCTGCCCCCTCGATGACGGAGCAGAAACGATGCTTAAAGCTGTTTTCGACAAGCTCGACCTCAGCGGACGTGCCTATGACAGGATCCTGAAAGTCGCCCGGACTATGGCAGATATGGATAAATCGGAAGTCATCAGGAGACAGCATATAGCCGCTGCGGCACAGTACAGAAGTCTTGACCGGAAATACTGGTCACAGCCGTAAAAATATATACATACAAGTTCGCAATGAAAAGGAGACAAAATGAAATCGGCTTTTAAATTGACTAAAAACAGGCATATTATCGACGCCGGACTCGTTTTTGCCGTTACCCTCTGCGCCGTTATCAGCGTCCTGCTGATATATTCCATTTCGGAAACCGGTATCAGTGAAAACGAGGGGATCGGCGACAGTTACTGGAAAACACAGCTTTTTTCTATGATAGCCGGACTCGGTCTTGCCGTACTTATTTCTCTCATTGACTACAGAAAGCTGGTAAAGCTGTGGTTTATTTTCGCTCCGGCAGCGCTGATACTGGTCGCTCTGACGTTTACTTCGCTCGGATATCAGCGTG
>UQXS01000254.1 GCA_900545125.1 uncultured Ruminococcus sp. | reverse complement strand
GAATATAAGCAGATTAGCTACATAGCGGTGGGTTTTGCATTGCAATAATGGGTTTTGGGTAAGCAATCTGCACTCTCAGATATGAAAGGGAGTGAAAATATAAATGGCAATAAATATCGGATATTTAACTGCCAATAAAACAAGTGCAGGAGATGAAGTGTACACTCCATTCTATGCGGTAGAGCCGTTAATGGAATTTCTGCCGAAAGACAAGAAAATATGGTGCCCGTTCGATGAAGAATGGAGTGCGTTTTATCAGTATCTTACCGAACAGGGGTTTTATGTGGAACGAAGCAGCTTGAAAGATGACAAGGATTTTTTTCACTTTGAGCCTGACGAATGGGATATTCTCGTAAGCAATCCCCCATTTTCTAAGAAGAATGAAGTCCTGAAACGAGCTTTTGCTTTTCAGAAGCCTTTTGCTCTGCTCTTGCCCGTGAACAGTATTCAGGGTAAGGCACGATACAAGATATTCAACAATGAGATTCAGATGCTTTGCTTTGATAGTCGGGTTGACTATCACACACAGCAGAATATGCTCTTTACAACAAAGGGCAATCATTTCGGATCTGCGTATTTTTGCAGAAACCTTCTCCCCACAAAACTGGAATTACGTCAGCTTGTGAAATATGACAGACCATTGATGAATTCCTCGGAGAGGGGTGATGAATAAATGGGAGTAATCAGCGATGCGATTGATGCTTTGGAGGATTGGTGCTGTGACTTATTCAAGGACGGCATAAAATCTCAGTTTGACGGAATTTCCGATCTTCTGACTGATACATTTGCTCAGACAACAGGTTCGGGAGCAAAGGGAAACCTTGTATCAAACTTTCTAACAAAGCACCCTGCTCAGTTTACGGGTACTGCCGGAAGTGCGCCGACAGGCTACGGAATTTGGGCAACTATCGAAACGCTCTGTAACAATGTTGTAGTCCCTATTGGAGGTTTCATTCTTACAGTCATCCTCTTGAATGAGCTTTGTCAAATGGTCATTCGGGGAAACAATTTCAAGGACTTCGACGATTCGATCTTTATAAAATGGATCATCAAAGCCTTATGCGGTGTAATACTTGTAGCCAACACATATTACATCGCTTCCGCACTATTTTCGTTTGGCACAAATGTATGCTCTAACGGACTTGCCACGCTGTTCGGCAGCGGTGACTATCTATCTAAAAGTCTTGCGATAAAGAAATCAGCTCTCAATAGCTTAGGCTTGGGAGAACTGATGACGGTGTGGTTCATATCCCTTATTGTTCATCTGGGAGTGATGATACTTATTGTTGCAATCGTAATTACACTTGCAAGCCGTATCATCGAGGTATTTATGTATCTCAGCATTGCACCAATTCCAATGGCAACAATGATGGACAGCGGAGAATGGGCAGGTATCGGCAAAAACTGGATAAAGCAGCTTCTGGCGCTTTCTTTTCAGGGGTTCTTTATCATAGTGGCGCTCGGCATTTTTAAAACCCTGTTCAGCAATGCCATTATCGCTTTGAATTCCAGCACGGACGGTGTTGTTATGCAAATGGGTATGCTCTTGGGATATACGGCAGCTCTGATTTTCACGATCCTGCGTACAGGAGCTATTTCAAAGTCAGTTTTTTCAGCTCACTAAAATGCTGAGAAACGGCTAATTACGGAGGTTTTATGGCACATTACGTTTCTATCCCGAAAGACCTGAACGATATTAAGGAAAAGTTCATTATGGGATTTACAAAACGACAGGTAATATGCTTTGGCATCGGTCTTGTTCTCGGTGCGCCCGTTTTCTTTCTGACGAGAGCCGCAATCGGAATGTCTGGAGCAATTTTTGCAATGGGAGCTTGTTCTGCCCCTGCGATACTCTGCGGACTGTACAGGAAAAACGGCGTATTCCTTGAAAAACAGGCAGGATATATGCGCGAGTATTTCACAAGACCACGAAAGCGGTATTACAAAGCAACAAACATTTTTATGTGCTTTGAACGGCACATCGAATACATGAAAATCAAGAAAAAGCTGAGAGATGCCGAAAAGAAAGGCTAAACGGCTTTATACAAATCGGTATCTCCGCTTTTCATAATGGAGGACACGAATGGGCTTTAGAAAGAGAAATGCCAAAACAAGTGATAACCGCAGTAAATCGGCAGTTATCATGGGCAGGCCTGCCTCTCAGTTGTCAAAAGAGGAAAAGAAAATTTTATCCGCAAGAATGGCGGAGATCAGGAGTGAAAACGGCGGTAAATCGTCTGTGCAGAACACAATTCCGTTCCTGTGTATGTATCGGGACGGCGTGTGTCAGGTGTCGGAGAATTTCTTTTCTCTGACGGTTCAGTTTTACGATGCCAACTACTCTATCGCTGAATTTGACGAGCAGAACAACATTTTCAGCAAATACTGTGATGTTATCAATCTTTTCGATAACACGATCAAGTTTCAGCTTACCTTTGAAAATCAAAATCGTTCAAAGGAAAAGCTGGTAAAAACGGTGCAGATACCCGAACAGGCAGACGATTTTAATGCAATCCGCAGGGAATATTCGTCCATGCTGACCGACAAGCTGCTGAAAGGCAGCAACGGACAGTCGGCAAGAAAATTTCTGACATTCGGAATTGAATCCACATCCTATAAAGCGGCAAGAGCAAAGCTGATAAGCATTAAAAATGACGTGATCAAGGGATTTAAGGCTTTCGGAGTTGAAGCGGAAATGCTTGACGGCAAGTCGAGATTAGAAGCGTTATACTACGCTCTCAATCCCTACCGCAATTCCCCATTCATTTTTGATTGGGACTCGATGTTAAAGGCAGGCATGGACACGAAAGATTTTATCTGTCCTTCCTCGCTGAAATTCAATAAGGCTGATTTTGAGATTGGCAACGCCT
>UQXS01000253.1 GCA_900545125.1 uncultured Ruminococcus sp. | reverse complement strand
CAAATTTCATCATAACAGAAAGTCTAATTTATGAGTTGTTAAGTTGTGGATAGTGATTCAGGAACTGCTGTATTTTATCAATTCTCAGCTGCGCACCATCACGGAGTTTGATGAGGCGCTGGTGAAGAAGCTGCTGGAAAGCGTCAAGGTCTGCGAAAGCTTTTTGGAGTTCCGGTTCAAATCAGGCGTGACGATCAGCATTGAAAAGTGAATAGATATAGCAAGCCCCGCATCACTGGTGAGAATTCAATTCAGTGGTGCGGGGCTTTTTAATGATAACTTAAAATATCGATAGATTCATAGTTATATTTCATCATCAATATTAGAATCGGATATTTCTTCTGCATCATTGGTAGTAAATTCTTCAGCATTACCGTCATACTCATTAGACTGATCGTTCTTTTGATTATCTTTTATAAAAGCAAAACGTACTTCTTCACTGTTTTCTGGAAATAAATGTTTGGCAATAATCTGTGGTAATACGATAATCGAAGTAAGAATACTGCCAAAACCAGTTGCAGCAACGCCCAAATCTTCTATACTTATATCGCTTTTTTTGGCTATTAAAATTAGAACAACTGCTCCCAAACCGCATATACCCAAAAAAACAGTACATACTACCCAAAAGAAGATTTTCTTCAAACGCTGTGATGTTCGATTATTTTTTACTATATCCTTAACCATCGCTGAATAATATCTATCACGGCGCATAGATTCAACATATATATTTTCAGTTTCATTTTCTTGATCATTAAGTAAGTCAACGTCTTTCTTTTTCATTATTCTTCAGCATCTCCTTTTAGTTTTATTGAATATGATGTTACGACCGGTCTTGAAGCAGACCCTATTCTGGCAGTTTGTTTTTTTACCGAAATAGTTCTGGATGAACCAACTTGAATGTCGCTTACAATTCTTCCAACTTGTGCTTTGGATAAGCCTTCGGTTATTATCTCAACATTACCTTTTACGGCTTTTCCTAAATTCTGTATAGTTTTTTGAGACGCAACAAGTCTTTTACCAGATGCATCCAAAACAATAATGTGAGTTCCATGTCGAACTATTCTAATTTGACTAACAGGAACTGTTTTATTCTTTATATTTTTCATGCTAGCCTCCAATCCATTCAATTAAGGTTTTAAGCCTGTTATGATTATATGTAATCGTCTATGATCATGCCTCATCACGAAAGAAATATAGTAGCTTATAGTGTATTGAAGTATTCGTTCTCAATTTATACAAGTATATTGATCGATAACCTTTCCCCACACTCAACCCTATTTTGCAAACACCCGAATCGCAACTTTTGACAAGTCTGTTTTCTGCGATTTTACGCTGTTTTTGAGTGCGACATTCAATCCACACACTGAAAAATCGGAAAAAGCAGTTTCACGCACCCTAAATCGAGTGCGTGATTTGGTTGTCAAAAATCAAAGTGTGCGGATTGGTTGTCAAATGTGCCGTGTACGTCTTTTGGCGCTTTTACCTGTTTCCGCATACAGATTTTGAGTGGGTAAAACTGCTGTTATCGAAAAAGAGTGATGCCGATAAACCGCGTAAATATGCCATTTCATGGTTTTTCTCGTGACATCAATACTACGCACTCAACGTGCCTCGATAGGTCGGAAATGATTACGATTATGGCAGAATACGGTTTTGCTAATGCTTGCCGCCAAAAAACAGCACGCAGTTATATGTCCAAAATTTCGGGTTTAACGAAGAAATAGGCACAATGCGGTTTAAATTACTCTATTTCGTATATATTTCCTTTTCTGGCATCCATTCTGTAATTCTCCTATCATTATTCCATATCGTTATTATCTGTCCAAAGTTCACACTGTGACATAACTGTCTGCACTGCATCGTCCATGCCTTCCGGCGGGTAGCGATGGCTCTTGAGAAGTTTCTTTATCATCATGCGCATTTTTGCCCGCGCACTGTCTCGCTTTTGCCAATCAATGGTACGATTTCGACGCAGTGTTTCAGCAAGTTCTTTGGTAATAGCAATAAGCTCTTCGTTCTCGTAAAAGTCCTTAATAGCCTGTGGTTTTGTAAGTGCATCATAGAAGGCAAGTTCATCGGCAGTTAGCCCGAGTTTCTCACCTGCTTCTTTGGCTTCACGGATCTGCTTTGCAAGGTTCAACATTTCCTCGATAACCTGCTCATTTGTCAGCATACCGTTGAGGTAGCGATTCATCGCACTTTGCATAATCTCACTAAACTTCTCCGATTTTACAAGGTTCGTGCGACGATAAATATGTACTTGCTCTGCAATCAATCGTTTCAGCAATTCAACTGCAAGGTTTTTTTCTTTCATCTTAGAAATTTCTTCCAAGAACTGCGGATCAAACAGTGAAAAATCCTGTTCTTTGTCTGAGAACAAATTGATGACGCCGTCGCTTTTGACACTTTGTTTCAGAAGCTCGTTAATTTTAGCGTTTATTTCAGGTAATGACAATTTTTTATTGCCGTTGCCTTGATTCAAAATACGCATCAGCAGGACACGGACAGCTTCAAAGAAAGCAGCTTCTTCACGCTCATCTTCCTCTGCAATAGAGGAACACAGCGAGAGTGCCTGTTTCAGCAGCAGAGCTTCTTTCGTGTAGCTTTCTCTGTCTTTCTCCCTCTTTCTATCCATAAGGAAGTTGACCGCACCTGTGATCGTCCGTCCTGCCGTAAGCTCATTGCCGCCGAAAAATGCGGAGTAATCATATTCGTGCAGGAGATCACGGCAGACTTGCAGTTTCTCCTGAAACTTCGGATATGCGACCTTTGCAATATCGGTATTGCCATAATTCTTCTTGTCACGAACGGTATAATCGTTCATAGCCTGTTTCAATGCACCTGCTATGCCGACATAATCAACGACCAGACCGCCTTCCTTGTCACGGAAAACTCTGTTGACACGG
>UQXS01000252.1 GCA_900545125.1 uncultured Ruminococcus sp. | reverse complement strand
GTTCTCAAACGTAAGAGGATATTATATGTATGCTCTAAACAAAAAATAGTAGGTGATAATTATGGTAATAATAAACATTATTGATGAAGAAAAAGAACATTTGAAACGCGAAAACAAGCAATTAAAACATGAGCTTCTTAAAGTAAGAGATGAAAATGAATTTTTGCAGCGTGCCTTTCGAATGGTAATTGGACAAGAGCCAAAAAAAAATCATGATGAAGCTATCATTTCAGATATTGATGGGCGGTGATTTTTATGAAAATAAAAGTACGTTTGTACTCTAAGATGGATAAGGATTTGATGGCATTATACAAACATCCTCAGTTTTCTTTAGTAAAAGCATTTGCAAAAGCGATTGAAATGTCCGCAAAAACGGATTACCATTACATAAAACTTCCGGAGCAAATCTTTGTTCCGGAGGCTTATCCAAAGAAAATTGAACTAGATGTTAATATTGACGATTCCCAAAAGGATGTAATTGCGTGGTGGAAAGCAATTCCGCCATATCCAAAGGGGTCGCGAAATGACACCCTTAAACAAATGCTGCGTGGGTATTTATCCGGCCCGGTACTTATGACATTTACTAAAAAAACAGGCATAGAGTATTTTAACTCAGAAGAAAAAAGCCTAATTAGTTGCGAAAAAAATGCAAAAGAAATCAGGCAGAAATACGATGCCGGTATGGAAAAAATCAAAAAAATATTAGACCAAAATGGTCAAACTCCAGAAGAACTGCTTGCTCTAATCGCAGAGAATAACAAGGCCGAAGAAAAAAATGAATTGCAGCAAAATGAAACAACAAAAGAAAGCGCTCATCAAAAAAATATAATCCCTGAGCCGGTTATGCCGAAAACGGATATTCCTACAAAAGAAGCAGAAAAGCCGCAGGAAGATGCGTCTTCTGACTTTGATTTAATGGGCGCAATAGGAAAATTATTATAAAAGGAGGATTTATTTATGGATATCAAGGAAAAGCTCGGTGATCTTACCGACAAGATAAAGAACGACAAGGACTTTCAGAAAGATCTGAAAAAAGATCCTGTAAAAGCCGTTGAAGGTCTTACCGGAATCGACATTCCCGAAGACAAGGTAGACAAAGTTGTGGATGCGGCAAAAGATAAACTTGGCGATGTTTTCGATAAGATCAAAAAGTGATAAATGCGGACTTGCCCTGGATTTTCAGGGCAAGTTCACACCTGAGTGTTCACACAAAACAAATCTGGCAGTTTTTACAGTGCTGCCTTTATGAAAGGAAATAATTTGAAAAAAATAAAAGAAGCACTGCTTGAAATAAAACCTCTGAATTTTGTCATGCTCACCGCTGCCGGTATCATAAACGCTTTTGGCATAAGCCTGTTTCTGATGCCTGTAAAGCTCTATGACAGCGGTATTTCCGGAACATCCATGCTGTTGGCGCAGCAGACTCCGGAATGGCTTTCGCTGTCTGTTTTTCTTATAATACTTAACTTTCCGCTGTTTATATACGGAATGAAACGTCAGGGCACTGCATTTACGATAAGCGCTGTGTACGCTGTGCTTATCTACTCTGTTACATCATGGCTGATAACTGATGTTCTTCCGGTTGATGTCAGTCTTGCTTCGCCCCTTGCCGGAACAGATCTGCTCCTGTGTGCTCTGTTCGGCGGCGTTATCTCCGGAATGGGCAGCGGTCTTGCCATAAGATACGGCGGAGCAATGGACGGAATAGAGGTCATGGCTGTTATCTTCGCAAAGAAGCTCGGTCTTTCTGTGGGATCATTTGTAATGATCTACAACGTCATGCTGTACATAATATGCGGATTTGCCATAAAAAGCTGGATTCTTCCGCTTTATTCCATAGTGACCTACTACGCCGCCCTGAAAACCGTGGATTTTATCGTGGACGGTTTACAGCGTTCCAAAGCGGCTATGATAATTACTTCAGAGCCTGAAAAAATAAGCAGCCGTCTTATGAAAGAATTCGGCTGCGGAGTTACTCTTATTGAGGCAAAGGGTGGATTTTCCGGTACTGACAGGAGCGTTCTGTATTTTGTGGTCAATCGCTTTCAGGTCATGAAGATGAAAGATATCGTGCAGAAAGCCGATCCTCTTGCCTATGTCACGCTTACAGAGGTCGCCGATATTTTTTCGGCAAATTATATAGGAGATTAGTATGCTTAAAGAAATTCTTGATCCGGAAAGCTGCGCAAAGTGCCGTATCTGCTGTGTGTTTGACAGCTCCGATATATGGGAAATGCCTGTGTTTACTTCTGAAACGGCGGAAAAGATGCGCAGCACAAATCCGGAAATAAACTTTGTCCCTTACGGAAACGGCTTTGTCATTGATCCGGGGGAGCTTGGTGAAAGCGAGCTTTTCAACTGTCCGGCACTGACGGAAAACGGCTGTATGCTCGGAGATGAAAAGCCGTTCGACTGCCGGATATGGCCGTTCCGCATAATGAACGTCGGCGGCAGGCGTGCGATAACGATTGCTTCGCTGTGCAGCGATATGTACAGCCGTCCTCTGCCGCAGCTTGCAGAATTTCTTCAACCTGCGCTGCTGCAACCGTGCCCAGTGGGAGATCCGTCGGCTGGCGGAGGAGATGTTCAAGCTGGTCTATGCGGTTGCGCCCAACCTGTTTGCCGGTGCTGGTCCCAGCTGTGTGGCGGATGGGAAATGTCCCGAGGGCAACATGAGCTGCGGCAAGTGCAGGGAGATGCAGGAGCAGTACCGGAAGTGGAAGGAAGAGGGCTGAAAATGCGGCTCTTTGTTGCCATTGCCTTTCCAGAAACGGTGAAGGATGGGTTGGAAGCGGGGATACGCGCTCTGCGGAAACAGGGGGTGCGTGCCAGCTGGTCTCAACGAGAGAATCTTCACTTGACGCTGGAATTTTTGGGTGAGCTGGACAGCCCGAAGCCGGTCATCGCCGCCATGGAACAGGTGCAGGCGGC
>UQXS01000251.1 GCA_900545125.1 uncultured Ruminococcus sp. | reverse complement strand
TGGTGGATTGTTAAAATTGCTGAAATTATAAAATAATTG
This sequence comes from uncultured Ruminococcus sp., assembly GCA_900545125.1. Lineage (GTDB taxonomy): Bacteria > Bacillota > Clostridia > Oscillospirales > Ruminococcaceae > Ruminococcus. Next base: position 2,908 of record UQXS01000251.1, on the reverse strand, counting down.
CCAAAAAGCAGTGTTCTCAGCGGCTACTATATGAAGGGCAAATTATAGGATATAATTCTGAACTTCAAAGCATCTTGAAAATTGAATACCGACACTCCGGAACGTCAGTTCATAGCGGGAGGCATTGATCCGAAAGGAATAGCAGGGAAAGTCGGACCTGTGAAAAGATGTAAGCTATGGAATGGGTACGTCCGTAAAAAGCGGCTCAGCTATTGTAGGCTGAGAGGCTAGCAACCTGTGAAAACTGCGTGACGGCAGTTTATCCTGAGTGTTCCCTTTGGCGGAGGGCAGAAGAAATTCTGAAAGAAATATCCGTCAGATGCTGTCGCAGAGCGGCAGTGAAACAGCCTGAGTCGGCTGTATTAAAGCAAAATGATAACGGAACTGCCAGTTTTTCGGCAGTTCCGTACATATGGGAAGTGATAAAAATAAATCGTGGCGATGTATATATGGCAGAAATCGAAAATGTCAAAGGCTCAGAGCAAAAAGGATTAAGACCGGCAGTCGTGATTCAGAACAATATCGGCAACAAGTTTTCAACAACAACGATAGTCGCATTTGTGACTTCAAAACGAAAGAAAAATATGCCGACTCACGTTAAAATCCGATGCATTGGACTTCCGAAAAAATCAACGGTAATGCTTGAACAGATCCGAACAATTTCCGTAAATCGTTTGAAGAATTATGTTGGTACTCTGGGTCTTCACGATATGAAAAGAGTAGATCGGGCATTAAAAATCAGCCTTGGATTTACTAAAGTGAAAGGATAAAAATGGTTTCAATTAGAAAACAGACGGCTGATTTTTTTAGGAATACAACCGAAAACGGACTTGAAATCCGGCAGGGACAAGTTGAAATGGCGGATGAAATCTGCACAGCTTTTGAAAAGTGCTTACCGCTTGCAGTTGAAGCAGAAGTCGGAATCGGAAAGTCGTTTGCATATCTTGTTCCTGCTGTTCTGAAATTCGCTCAGGAGCGTAAACAGATTGTAATCGCAACGTCAACAATTGCATTGCAGGAGCAGCTTAACCGGGATGCACATAATGTGCTGAAAATGCTTGGGGTAGACATTGATATAGCGATTGCAAAGGGAATGAAAAATTACATCTGCAAGCGAAGATTAAAAGGTTTTGTAAGTCATAATAAACAAAATTTTATCGCTCAGAAACTGTGGAATATCGTGCGTAACGGCAGTCAGGATACAGCGAAAATCAATATGAAAATTCCTGATAAAATTCTTGAAAAAGCAACGATAAAAAATCTTGGGAACGAGTATTGCAACATCTGTGAAAGCATGATGTCATGCGAATATTCGGCGATAAGAAAGCAAATCGCCAAAGAGCAAAATATCGTCATTTGCAATCAGAATATGCTTGTCAGCCATCTGGTAAACAGTAACCGCAGTCAGGGTATTTTTAATGAAAACTGTTCTGCATATATTATTGACGAAGCACATAATCTTGAAAGCAAATTTCATGATGCCTTTTCTGTTTCATATAGCCGTAAAGACCTTATAAACAAAATTAACGGTTGTTCCAAAATGGCTTCATCTGAAAAATTGATGTTGGCAAAGCGGCTAACAAGCAGTATGTGTGAAACGGTACAAAAGCTGTATACTGAGCTTAACCGACAAGTGCATCAGCAGCAAAAAGCTATGGACGGAGGTGCAAGTGCGTTTTTCTTTACTCGAACAAAAGAGGTTTTGATAAATGCAAATGAAATTCACCGAAAAATAGAGAGATTTGAAAGATTTACAGAGGTTTCCATATCTGATGTAAAGCGGTTTATTGAGGAGATAATTTCGCCCAGCATCGATAATATTATGTGGATAGAAAACGGCAAAAATATCAGACTTTGCAGCTGTAAAAAAGATATCAGCGGAGATATTTCAAAGCTGCTTTTCGGAAAATGCAATGTGATTCTGACATCAGCGACTATTTCATGCGGTCATATCGGAACTCCTATGGAAAAATGCGAGTATTTTCTCAATAATATTCATTTTCCGACAAGCGGAATTGTATCCGAGCCTAAGAAATCACCTTTTGATTATGACAGTAATACAATGATGTATATATCGAAGAATATGCCGATTCCGAAATATGATAGGAAAGAAGAATACTGTGAAAAATCTATTGCCGAAATCATTCAGCTTCTTGAAATTACACAAGGGAAAACGCTGATATTATTCACTTCAAAATCCGACATGGAATTTGTTTACAGAAAACTGAGCAGCATGAATTTTCCGTATAAGATACTTATTCAGAGCGGAGGTTCATCGCAGGCAAATCAACTCAAGCGTTTCAAAAACGACGTAAATTCGGTGATTCTCGGCAGCGGAACATACTGGGAGGGCATAAATATCGAAGGCGAAAGCTTGTCACAAGTAATAATTTACAAGCTGCCATTCCCGTATCCCGATCCGATAATAAGCTGTAAAATGGCAGAAGCCGATGATCCGCTCATGAAAATTGCAGTTCCCGAAATGATAATAAAATTAAGGCAGGGAATCGGGCGATTGATACGTTCGGAAAGCGACAAAGGAATCGTTTCGATACTTGATCCGAGAATCAGCAGTAAGAGTAAATCACGCTATAAAAAAGCAGTTTTCGATGCAATTCCGATAAAGAATAAAACCGAAGATATGGCTGTATTAAGCGAATTTTGGAGCAAAATAAACGGAGGCTAAAATGAAAAAATACGGACAGGCAGACCTGATGATTTTTCTTGTCTGCCAATATATTTCGGAGCAGATGAAAAATGTTCCGGAAAGCCAGAAAAAACAGATCAAGGAAAAGTGCCAGGCTGAAATAACGGCGAATTTTCCAACGTCAGGAGAATGGGAGATGATACGATGATACGTTTTATTTTGGGATGCTTTGCGGGCGGAATTATGGGCGTTTTTGCCATG
>UQXS01000250.1 GCA_900545125.1 uncultured Ruminococcus sp. | reverse complement strand
TATTGCTGATAAGCTCTTTGAATCGTTTCATGATAACATCCCAGCGATAATTCTTATCAACGTATTCATGAGCATTTTCGCAAAGCATCCCGTATTCGCTGTCATGGCTGAAAATATAGTCAAGTATTCCCTCAAATTCAAAGTAATTTGTATAATAAAGTCCGCCGTTGCTTTTAACGCAGTGACCTTTGAGTACTTCGCAGCGGCCGTTCACGATAACCGGAACGGACAGCGTCATAGCTTCAAGCACAGAAATTGACAGGCTTTCAAATTCAGACGGAAGCACAAGAGCCTTCGCTCCGGAAATACCGCCAAACTTGTCCTCTTCGCTGACAAAGCCAAGGCTGATTATATCGCCGTGTTTCGGCACTTTGCAGACAGGCTTGCCCATAAGCACCAGTTTGAGTCCGCTTTCCGGATGACGTGATTTGTATTCCGTGAAATATCTGAACATTTCCGGACAGTTCTTGCCCTCGTCAATTCTGCCGACATATATCACATAATCACCGCTGATTCCGAACTTCTTCCGGAATGCTGCTTCGTCTGGAGTGCAGGGAACTTCAACACCTGTTCCCATGACCTCACAGGGGATATCACGGCAGTTGAAAAGCCGCTGAACAAGAGCCTTTTCTTCATCGGTAAGAAAGACAAAAGCTCTCGGAAGTGTAAAGAGTTTCTCAAAAGTTTTGAAATGAATGAAGGGTTCTTCGTGGGCAGTCGGGATAAGCACTGCTTTTTCGGCAGCTTCCGGCAGTCCCATGACCGTAAGGTAATAAAGATAAGTGACAAAAATAAAAGCGTCATACTTATCCTTGTTTTCACGGATGTATTTTATAGCCGCAGGAGAATAAGGCCCCTGCTTTTCAAACCATATCTTTTCCGCATGAATATCGGCTTTTCCTGCGCCGATCTGCGCCAGATATGCGCCGTTATAGCTGTTGAAATCTTCTGCACGGCAGGCTTCAACATGGAATCTCAGCACATGAACGCCGTTTATATCTTCACTGTCAGCCTTGTAGTAATTTTCCCATGTGGTGTAATCCAGAGCCTTTGTGGTGATAACGTCAACTTCAAAGTCATCCGTAAGACGTTCGGCAATAAGCCGGGTATAATATTCCGAACCGCCGTTTACCTCTGTTCCGTACCTCTGATTAACAAGTGCAATTCTTTTCATTAGTCCTTCTCTCCGGTAATTTCCCTGAAAAATGTCTTGTACTTGTCCACAATGATATCCCAGTCGAAATTACGCTTCACGTAGTTTTTGCCATTGCTTCCCATAAGCCATGCGTCATCGCTGTGTTCTGTGATATAGTCGGTGCAGCCCTCAAATTCAAAATAATCCGAAAAATAAAGACCGCCGTTTGCCTCGGATACAAAATTTCTTGTAACGGCACAGTCCTCGTGAACCACCACGGGACGTCCGCAGAGCCAGCTTTCCATTATGACCAGAGAAAAACTTTCGTTTTTTGACGGCTGGCAGAGAAATTCCGCTGCTCCCTGAGCATTGTATTTATCCTGACGGTCAACAAAACCAAGGTCGATTATCCGTTTGTCCAGTAGCAAACCGGCAGGCAGGTCGATCTCGCCGCCTCCTATAAGCACCAGTTTAAGATCGGTCTCATGCCGCTTTATATACTCGGCAAAATATTTTATCAGAGTGTGGACGTTCTTGCCCTCGTCTTTGCGTCCGGCGTACAGAATGAATCTTTCTTTTATGCCGTATTTTTCACGGAAAGCTCCGGGGTCGGGAACGATATCCGTATCCATGCCGATACCCATAACGACAGTTTTTGTTCCGCTTTTTGAAAATCCGTAAAGCTTCTCGGCAAGTTCCGCTTCTGGACGTGCATTGAATACCATTCCTGCCGTCTGCGGAAAAAGTTCCTTAAAGCGGTTCATATATGCGTAGCTTTCGTCGTGAAAACAGGGGATAAGCACCGATTTATACGGACATATCTTAGCTCCGTTGTAAGTCGTGCCGAACATATAGGGAATAAATACAAACAGGGAATATTCCTCGCTGTGTTCGCTGATATATTCGTACAATGCAGGACTGTTGACCATTTCACGGAGGAAAATGTCCTCCTCTTCCGGAGTTATTGCATTTCCGCTTATCAGCTTGGCATTTACGGCATCGAACGCCTCCTGATCCCTTTTGCGGACTTTGAACCGGCGCACCGTAATCCCGTTGACCGTCTTGTCAAGACCCTCTTTATAGTAATTTCTGCTCCAGTCGGATGCAAATTCCCTGACGCAGGTTGTAAGTATCTCCAGGCGGACTCCGGCGCTGTGAAGATGCCCTGCCACTTCACGGAGTTCCATTTCCGCTCCGCCCGGTATTCCGTCGGCATACCATGGAATAACAAATCCTATTTTTTTCATATCCGCTGCACCTTCCCGATTATCCTGCAATAAAGTTCTTTATCTGTTTTTCAAAGATATCTCTTATGCGTTCATAGGAGAAATCTTCAAGACGCTTTCTCTGACCTTCAACGACCTGCTTTTTCAGCGTCTCATCAGTAAGCACACGATGTATGACCTCTGCTGCAAACACCGGATCATTGCTGTCCAGCAGTATTCCGCTTCCGCCGAGCGTATCGCCGATAGCACTGGTATCATACGCAATTATCGGCACGTCAAAAAACATCGCTTCTGCAAGAGGAACGCAGAATCCCTCATGTTCGCTCATGCAGACGAAAGCATCTGCCAGACGGTAACAGGCAAGTATCTCATTGAATTTTATATGTCCCGTAAAAATAACATCGTCCTTTAAACCGAGAGCAGCGGCATATTTTACAAGACGTTCATAGTAATTTTCCATGCCTGTATAAGAACCGACCAGTATAAGCCGTGAATCCGGATCAAGCCGCTTATACTGATAAAACGCCCTTATAATATTTTCCTGCTTCTTGTTGGGGGCTATCCTGCCGACGAAAATAAGATTGCGCTTTCCGTCGCCGTATCTGTTCATAACGCTCTTTGA
>UQXS01000249.1 GCA_900545125.1 uncultured Ruminococcus sp. | reverse complement strand
CGGAGAAGATCCGGAGCTGACCGCAGATCAGCTCAGAGCTGCCGACGCAGATATGGACGGGAAAATAACCGCAAGCGACGCAGCACTTGTGCTGGCATTTTACACAGATGTTTCTTCCGGAAAATATGATAATACTCCCGGCGGATGGGCAGAATTTCTCAATAATGAAAAAGGCAAAAACAAAGGGGTGATCTGATGTACAAGATAACAATTTCAAGCGGCACGACTGAAAGGATTCTTCATGAACCGGATACACTCAGCAGGAATCGTCTTTCTTCCGGTAAATTTTCTGAGGAGGTCAATCAGATACCCTCGTTCAGCTTCACGATCCCGGTATCGAATCCGTGTTATACGGACGAGCTTAATGACAGAAAAGATATCGTGACGATCGTTAATACTCTCACGGGCGAAACAGAATTCGAGGGCGTTCTTCTCACTCACAGCGGCAGCATGAGTTCCGGAGGAAAGCTTGAGAAATCTGCCGTATGCGAGGGATTTCTCGGCTATTTATGCGACAGTATACAGCCCTATCATCATTATGAAAACCATACTGTTGTTGACTTTCTGACGGCGATTCTCGAACGCCACAACGCCCTTATGCCGGAGAAAAAGCGGATATATCTGGGTTCATGCGATTTCAGCGGCGATAACACAAACAGCAAAACCACTGCTTATCGCAGCACTCTGGAGGAGATCCGCATAAATCTCATAGAGCGTGTCGGCGGTGAAATGAGGATAAGAAAAGCTGACGGAAAGCTTGTGCTTGACTTTCTTACAAAGTGTGGTACAAAGTCAGATACCAGGATAGAACTTGCCAAAAACATGAAGTCGCTGGAGGTAAAAACCGACAGTACAAATATCATAACGAGGCTCATTCCTCTCGGATGCCAGCTTGATAACGGTGAAACTGCGGAGCGTCTCGATATTACCAGCGTTAATGACGGAAAGATGTATATCGATGACGAAGCGGCGATCGAAAAATATGGTATTATTGTTGGTACTGCTGAATTTGACAATATTACTCTTCCGGAGAATCTTCTGACCGCAGGAAGAAAATATCTCGAGAACAACAACCGCATCCGCAAAGCTTATGAAGCTCAGGTTCTCGATCTGTCGATTATTGATTCAGGATACGAAAGTGTCCGATGCGGAAATACATATCCATTTTTCAACGATTTTATGGGACTTGACGAGGAACTTCGTGTTATGAAGCGTACCGTAGATATCTACAAGCCGTATTCCCCTGCGGTTGAAATCGGCGATAAATCCGAGCGTATAACGGACATTTCGATCCGCACAGCTCATCTGATCGAATATGAGCTTCCGCAGCAGAAAATAGATATTCTTGCATCTGCAAAAGCGACTGCAACGGCTCTTATTAACGCAGGAATCAACGGATATGTCGTTGTAAATCCAAACGAGATCCTTATTATGGATACTCCGGATAAAGCGACGGCGACAAAGGTATGGCGTTGGAATTCCGGAGGATTTGGTTATTCAGGCACAGGTTATGACGGCGAATACGGCACGGCTGTGACTATGGACGGAGCTATCGTTGCCGACTTTATCACTGCAGGAGTTCTCCGTGGACTGGAGATCATAAACGGCGACGGGACTTTTCATGTATCTCCGGACGGCTCTGTTACGGCTTCGGCTATAAATATTACCGGAGGTTCAATAAATATTTCGACTGACGAGAGCACCCCTAATGTGATACAGCTGAGCTCTTCCGGATACAAATCTTTCATATCGGCTGGAGCATTTACTGCAAGAAACGAATACACTAAATGCACATCCGTCTATAAAGGAAACGGCATTGAAATGTACAGTGATTTTACTGATATCCAGAACAGTCTTGCAGTATCGGTTTCGGCTTCTACAGGAGATATTGATACTCAGGGAAAAATCACTGCACAAGGAGATATTGATACTCAGGGAAAAATTACTGCAAACGGCAATATTTCAGGTCAGGAAATATATGGAAATGATATTCATTTCAGGCTCGAAGAAAGCGAGGGAACTTACTCTCTTTGTGCTTTTATAAATAATTTCAGGGAACGGCTTTCAGCTCTTGAGAATATCGACAAAACAGTAGTTTCAGACGATGTAAGATTTAAACGCAATGATGGAGGGCTGTATTCGCTCCGTGATCAGATAGATCAGATCCACGCCTATATAGACGATCTTTACAGCAAAATAGGAGGTTCTTCATGATTTTCTACGATAAGATTCCGGACATGGAATGCCTGTCCGGAGATACTCTGCCCGATTTTATAATATCAGTTGAAAGTGAGGACAGCCTTGCAGGATGCTCTATGCAGCTTATTCTTGCTGATTCCCATACGCCTGATAGATGTGTTCTCTGCAAGGAGTGTACTCCTACAGAGGACGGATTCAGCGTGCAGCTTGACAGTACAGATACGAAGTCACTGCCGGAAAAAACTTACAATATTCACTTTCGGCTGCTTACTCCGGACGGCAGATCATTCCGCAAGCTTTCCGGTTCACTTTATGTTCATACAGCGGCTCAGGGGGATGATCAATGAATCTGAAATTCAATATCGGGGGCAGCGTAAAATTCGGAGTATCTCCGGAAGATAAAAACAAATTCGGAATGTCCGTTGAATATCTGAAAATCCCGGAGGATTACAGTGATTTCATCTTTGACGTTTCCGACGGAAAAACTACGGTCACAGGATACATCGGAAACAGAAAACTGCTTGAAATCCCTCCGTACCTCGGCGGCGGAGCAACAACGATAATCGGGAAAACAGCTTTCACGGAATCGGAGATAACAGGCGTCTGGATTCCGGAGGGCGTTACGGAAATACGGTAACAAGCTGTAGCCAGCTTGACCGCTGTTCACGCTTTCACTCGCTTTGCTCGTTTTTCTCTCTGCGGCGGAAATAGTCTGCTTTCGCACGCATAAGAGATTCGGCGGCAGGTGGTATTAATTAACAGGAGGTAAATTTATGCAAGGCACAGGAACACAAGCAGGCCCTTACATCCCGGCAACGTGGAGCGAATTTGTAACAGCGGTCGGAACATCCGGTGCAT
>UQXS01000248.1 GCA_900545125.1 uncultured Ruminococcus sp. | reverse complement strand
AAAAAGAAAACGATAGCAAAGTAATCGTTGACTTTTGTAACGAAACTCGGAGGTTTAGGGTGCATTTTTGAAAAGTGCGTAGGATAGGGAAAAACAAGCTATTGTAAACATGGTGAGAGCCTGTGATTGACATATCAATTTCACAGGCTCATTGTTTTATCTACTCATCATCTTCTTCATGTTGGGTAGATGAATCGTTTATTTTTGATTTTGGCATACAATACCGCTGTGCTGCCCGATGGTATTTTCCAAATTCATCAATGATAACGTTAGAGCGTCTTTTCCTTTCAGTCTGAACTGCCTGAAACATTTCCATTGCTATGATTGCAGGATGAGTATGTTCAGCGAGGTACATGTTTTCTGTGCCTTTGTTCTCATGCCGCTTTTGGCTTGGGAACTGCTCAGAATAGGATTTGCCAAGAAGCACATTTCCGGCATATTTTTCATTTGTAAGTATTTTTACAATGGCTTGGTTAGACCACTTTTTCTTGCCGGTCGGTGTTGGAATTTCTTTGGTTTCAAGTATTCTGGTAATAGATAAAATGCTGTTTCCCTCCATGTAAAGATTGAAAATGAGTTGAACGATCTCTGCTTCTTCCGGACAGCTTATCAGTTCTCCGTCCTCTGCTTTTTTATATCCGTAACATTTTCTTTTGTAAAGACCTGACGTTCCATCCATTTTTCTTTTATCTAAAGCCCAGCGTATATTTTCACTGCGGTTATAACTTTCCGCCTGTGCATAGGCTTCGATCAGCGTAATCAGAAACTCTTCTTCAAATTTGGAACTATCGAGATCTTCCAGCTGAAAAATGATGCGTACACCAATTGTGCGGAGTTCACGAATGATGTTTAACAAGTCCAATGTGTTCCTTGCCATCCTGCTTACACTTTTTGTGAAAATCGTGTCTATCACGCCCGACCTGCAATCAGATAAAAGTCTGTTCAGTTCACGTCGGTCATCATCTGCACCTGAGTGAAAATCCATATAAATGTCCACAACATATCCTGGAATGGTGGGTGCCAGCTTATAGAGCTGAGATACCTGTGCTGCCATGCTGTAGAGTTGGTCAGTTCTCGTTGTGCTGACTCTGCAATAGATTCCAATTTTACTGATTTTTATCATCTCAGGTTTAGCTGGAATTTTCTTCACGATTCTTTCACTCATTTTTCACACCCCCGCATATTGGATTATATGTTTTTAAAGCAGCAAGAAAGCGATTGCTTTCTTATATTTTAGCACAAAAGCTGCAAAAACACAAGAGGGTGTCAAAATATTAGTCTACTTTATTTCGGTTGTATCAAAATTGACGTATGCTTGATGATCGGCTAATTTACATTAAAAACAGAATGCTTTTTGAAAATCTAAGCATCAGAATAGTTGAATAAACAGTTAAAAAGAAATCCCTTCCGATTAAATGGAAGGGATTTTCACGTTATTTGCAAAATGGATCAGAAGCCTGCTTTTGTTAGCTCATCCATAAATGCCGGTCTTCGGCGATATAACTCCCGAAAATCGGATGCAATTTGTTTGGCAAGTTCTGCGTCGCATTTCTTAGAGAAAATCTTTAGTTTTTCACAAAGAGCTGCATATTCGGAGCGATTAGAGACTTGTTCGCCTGCATTTCTGATATATTGTTCATAAAGATTTTTACTCTGTTCTCCAAATTCAGTTGCTTTGAGCTTATCATAATAACAAGTGATTTTAGCAGGAGATTCACAGCAAAGCTGATAGAGGCTGTCACTCATATTTTCATAGGAAACGATATATTCATAGGAGTAATTTTTCGGTTCATTCAACAGACGTTCGATTTCTTTATGGCGATTTTCCTTGGGAATTAGTGATTTCCATTCTTTATAATAATCGGTTTTGCCATATTTTATCAGAATATAACAAATATCTGTCAGCTTTTGCGTATCCCCAGAAAGCTTATAAATATCGTGGAGCGAATAATGCCAGGTTGAAACAGAGGAAAAGCGTGAATTTTCCAAAGCAATGCCGTCCAGTGCAAGCTGCTCGGCTTTCACATAATTATTCGATTTGATTGCATGTTCAATTGCCATACGTCTAAAATCAGGATTGTCAATATGAGCGTTGATAAAGTCTGCAATTTCTGTTTTGGATCCATATTGTTTGAGAATTGAAAAACGCTGTTCGTCGATCCTCTTTTTTCTGTATTGATCGGCAGAAATCTGCTGGAAAGAAAGTAACTCATCAAGTTTTTGCCTGTATTCCGGAAATTTGCAAAATTGCATGAATGACGGAAAGAAACGTTCTTCTCCATCTATGTGAAAATCCCCGTGCCAATGTTTTAGCAGGCATTCCCAAGCAGATGCAATATCAGCTTGATTTTTACAATTCAGAACATTCGTCACAGCGATCTTCATTTGGGATTCACAGCTGTCTATTGTTTCAAACAATTCCCATGATTCTTCGTCATAGTCGTAATCATAAGAATTTTCAATACCGTTTTCCAGCATAGTAATAATTTCAGAATAAATCTTTATTTTATCTATATAAGAATTCAATTTTTCTGTCTTTTCGATCAACATTTCACCGGCTTTTAACATATCCTCAATATCAGAACGTCCCTTGAAATAGGTATCGGAAATATGTTTGAAATCCGAAATAATGCTGTTTGAGTCTGAACTGTCTGAAAGTTTCATTCGCAAATAACTTCCAAAACTTTTATCTTCCTTTGCATGTTCCAGTATGATTTCCACAAGCTGCTCAAAGCTGCATTTTCCGAGTAATTCCGGAAGATTTGCTTGCTTTACAGCTGATTGAGTTATTTTGGTATTTTTGCCACGCAAGGCATATAAGACGGCAGCCTCATGTTTGCAGTAAGCTCCCATGTCATAAGGACAGTCGCAGTCGATATCATAGATTTCGCCGCCATCATCCAGTTCCACCGTAACTTCATAGAGTTCGCTGCCCTCAACATCAGCAGTATATTCATTTTCAGAGATTTTCTCAATTGACAGCACTGCACCGTCACGATAATAATTTTTTCCTCTTTTCAGGATTTTCGCGTCAAAATATTCTTCAAAGTTTTTCAGATTCATG
>UQXS01000247.1 GCA_900545125.1 uncultured Ruminococcus sp. | reverse complement strand
CCTGCCATAACGAGATCACCGGGTGAGGCGTTCATGACAATTCCGGCGGACATATCTATCCTGTCGTCCTTTTCGATGCGCCCTGCCCCGAGAAGAAGCGATACCATTCCAAGTTCTTCGGTATCGAAACCGGAAATTTCCATATCACTTGCTGCTTTCACCCTGAAGCTGAACCTGCTGTGCGGCAGAAGAGAAATATCATCACAGACAGCCGGATTTCCACCCTGCATTTCAATAGTTTTTCTGAAAACATCAAGAGCAGCTCCGGAAGATATTGCATTTTCAGCCATATCAAGACATTCGCTGCGGATTCCCTTGCCTGCAAGCTCCAGGATATCAGCTGTCAGATCAATGCATATATCATAGAGCCGTCCACGATCATTTCCACAGAGGATGTTTATAGCTTCCTCAATTTCAAGTGCATTTCCAATGTTTTTTCCGAGAGGAATATCCATATCCGTAACGACAGCTCTGCATTTTTTACCGGCAGCTTTTCCTATTTTTTCCATAATAGCAGCAAGTTTTTCAGCATCTGAGCGTGATTTCATAAATGCTCCTGATCCGTATTTCACATCAAGAAGCAGAACATCAGCATTTGTAGCCAGCTTTTTGCTCATAATACTTGCGCATATCAGAGGAATGCTGTTCACCGTACCCGTTGCGTTCCTGAGGGCATAAATTTTCTTATCAGCAGGACACAGACTATCACTCTGTGATATTACAGAAAAGCCGGTTTTCCGCAATATATCTTGAAATTCCTGCACTGAAAGATCAGTCCTGAATCCACTGATGCTTTCCAGCTTGTCGATAGTCCCTCCGGTATGACCCAGACCTCTTCCGGACATTTTTGCCATACATACTCCGCAGGCTGCAGCTGTCGGTCCGATTATCAGGCTGGTTTTATCCCCGACGCCGCCTGTACTATGCTTGTCCGCCGTCATAGGTATATCGAGGTGCAGAATATTGCCGCTGTCACGCATAGCATACGTAAGTGCCAGTGTCTCTTCTTCTGTAAGACCGTTAAAACATACTGCCATAAGCCACGCAGACATCTGATAATCCGGCACCTCTCCGGCAGTATACGAATCAACAAGCCACTTTATTTCATTGTCCGTCAGTGGAACGGATTTCTTTGTTTTGTTTATTAAATCAACTGCATTCAATGAAAATCACCTCCTGAATACATATATTATATCATATTGATACTAAAATTTCAAGTACTTTCCTAATTTTTTTGTATTATTTTCTATAAAAAATTAAAAACTATAGCACATATCAAAAAAGGAACTCCAAGAACTACGCTTCCGCATACATTAAAGATGTTAAGCGGCAAAGCAGCTCCGAATCCCCCGCCGAAACTATTTAGAAGAAGCAGTGCTGTAATTCCTGTAAAAGTTCCGAAAAATAAGGTTTTAAACCTTTTAAACCGAGTCAGATAATAAATGCTCATGGTCAGTGCAGCAATGGCGCAAAGACTTAAAAATATCGTATTAACCATATCATGTCATGTCCTTTTTACATAAAAATATAGCCGAGAGCAAGAATCAGCTTTGGATCTGCCCCCTCTTTAAGCAGCAGCAGTATAAGTGCCGCTACAAGTATCTTATCACTATCAAACGGACTTCCAAAAATTTCTTCTGCAAGTCTTGAAAGCTGATTTTCCGTCCGCTTCGCAGTCGATTTTTCTATGGGAGTTTCAATGACCGGAACACTCTCCGGAGCTTTGTCTACATGATTGCTCTGGGAATAATGAGACGAACTGACGGCGTGATTTCTCCTGCCGGATTGTCCCCTGTAATACACCGCCATGCTCTCCCTCCTTTTAAGGCAACACCGCTGCAAAACACGCTGCGGCGCTGCCTTTAGAAAATCCTGACAACTATCGGATTCATCTTCATATCAAATCGTTTAATAATCCGCTTTCTTTAGCCAGATTCCACACCGCAATGACTTTGAGCAGCTTCACTGCCTTATCCACACGTTTCTGCTTTTCCTCTTTGAGATGCGGGCGCAGTGCCAGAAGAAGTTCAGTATTCTTATCATTCTGCGCAGCAGAACCGAGCAGTCCCGTAAGCTTCATAATAGAACCAATATCCAATCCTCCGCTTTCCTGCCCCTGTTCTTCCTGACTGCTGTCGGCATCGCTTTTTTCCTCCGGAGAATCGCCGTCGGACATTAGCATCTGTGCAATCTCAGAAAGCTGTTTCACGCTCTCCTCGTCCGACAAAAGCTCTCCGATTTTTCCCATTATATCATCCAACTACACTCACTCCGGTTCATTTTTCTCCAGAAAGCTTTTTATAAAGAGCCATTGCCTGCGGTGTGCTCATCATCTTTTCAACAAGCTTAGGATTATTCAATGCCTGCTGAAACTTAACTGCATCGTTTCTGTTCATTGCTGATAAAGTACTGTCGAATTTTCCCTCCTCAAGCTCCTTTTGCAGCTTTTCCGGCGGAACTCCGATTTTCTTGCTGATAGCATTGATAAGTCCGCTTGCTTTTTTGGGGTCAATATTATTTTTGTTCATGTACATACCTCCGTAAAAATAATCGGCAAATCTATTGCTTTTTTCCTTATCCTGTGCTATAATTAAACATATTCAACTTAGGAGGTTTTTATGCGAATTATTGTTATGTCTGATTCCCATGGAAATTACCGGGCACTTGAAAAGATTATTCTTCGTAACACCGACGCTGACTGGATATTCCACCTCGGGGACGGTGAGTCAGAACTTGATAGGTTTATCATCGCTCATCCGATGATAGCCCCTAAGATCATTCACGTTGCCGGTAACTGCGACTATCACAGTCTCAGCAGCAACGATTTCGTTCTTCCTGTTCCCGGTCATAAGATCTTTGCCACACATGGTCATCGCTACGGCGTTAATTTTTCTCTTGACAGCATCAAAAGCCAGGCAAGAGAACACGGCTGCGACATCATCCTCTACGGTCACACACACGTCCGATTTAACAAAACCGAGGACGGTTTCTATATCCTCAACCCCGGCAGTGCTTCTGCTCCCCGTGATAACCGAGCTCCGTCTTTCGGACATATTGATATTTCCGTACAGGGAGTTGTCACCAACATCGCTGATGTATGATTTT
>UQXS01000246.1 GCA_900545125.1 uncultured Ruminococcus sp. | reverse complement strand
CCATATCTATGAAAAAAAGCCAAGCAAAAACTTGACTTTTTCGACAGACTGAAAGTCCGATCACATAATGTGATCGGACTTTGTAATTAACTGTTTCATAGCAATAAGATCAAAAGAGTCTATTACATTATCCTGACAAAGATCGCCTGCTTTCCAGTCTGAAAGTTCTGATCTTCCAAGAAGAAATCCCTGCATCATTACGATATCTGCAATGCTGAATCTGCCATCGGAATTTACATTGCCTTTAACGTTTCTGTATTCTGCCCAGATCGAATCAAGACCGTTTTTTCTGTCAGCTAAAAAGCTTCTCATTATATCGGCAGACTCCATAAAATCTGCTCCGCTTGATGATCCGAAAACACAATATTTGTATCCTCCATATGTATGCCAGCGTGCATTGTTCATTTCGGCAGAAGATTTTATTTCTTCTGCCATATGAGTTATCAGTGCTTCTCTGCTGCCTGATGTTATGGTCAGTTCGTTTATATACGGTTCAAGGCGTTCAAAATATATTTTGGCAGTACGTTCTGCTATATCGTCTTTTTTATATAATTTTCCGATCCAGTTTATTCCCTCAATGGACGGTTGATTTACAGCATACTCCTCATATCCGGACATCGGAAAGCTTCCATAAGCAAGATCAAAATCACATGCAGGTCCAAAATGAATTTTACCGTCTCCTATGAGATCTGAATCTTTATAAAAGTAGAAACTTGTATTCGCTGCATCAACGTTCATGGAAATTTCCTGTACAAGATATGCTGTTATAAGGGAATCAACATCAATATAATCGCTGTAATGCTTTCCTTTGGAGTTATATCCTGTTTCTGAATAAACGGCATCCTCCATTTCCTGCACAAAATTACGTATCCATTACATATTCCATACCGCCGATACGGCTTATTTCCGAAGTGACCTTGTTGCGCAGCATGGAATGATCGAGATAATTTGATAAAAGCGCCCATTTTTTAGCTTTGCCCATACCGTAAAGATTTTTCTTTTCAGGAAGCTTTATATTGTAGGATTTCTTTTTGCTGTAGTCCCATGATGAATTGCCGTGAGATTTTATTTTTTCAGGTTCTCCTGAATACTCAATGTTTCCGTCAGCGTCCAGCATAACAGCCGAACCTGTTTCGGTCATCCAACCATTGTTATCAAGTGTATCAAGACCTCCGCTTGATGTTGAAAGGTATATGCATCCGGGTTCAGACTGCATAACCCTTAATTTACCGCATTCTGCATCGAATTCATCGGCATCATTCAGCGCAGAGGCAGCTGCTCCTGATATGATTTTCACGCCGTTCAAATAAAGATTGCCGTTTTCAGTCTGATAAGATATAATAAGATTGCTTCTGTCGGCAGTTGCAGGCAAAAATATATAACGGCAGTCGTCCCATTCACTGTACCACCAATCCGTATAGTCGATTCCGGTGTCAGTCTGAGGTGAAAGACCGCTGACCTGAAACCGTGTTACCGGAATATCAGCATAGTAAATGTCCGAAGTTTCACTTTCATCGCTTAAAAAAGATATTCCATTTTCAAACAAAAAATCAAGATAATCCTGTTCACGTTCTAAAACAGATTTATTGTCATAAAACGATTCATCTTCGGCAGAAACACTGTATACACAGCATCCGCAGCAAATAATTGCAGCTATTACACTTGAAGCAGCTTTCCTTATCAGTTTTACAATCATGATCCTTATTTGTATGATACATCCAACCTTTAAGCGGATCGTTATAAATCATACTTCTCCTTTCTGATTAATGTGCAATGTTTCAAATCATTGCCTTTTCATAATATTAGTCAGAAAGACTTATTTTTTCTATCACAGCATAACAAAAGCGACCAGGAATGAACCTTAGCCGCTTTATATAAATTATTCTTAATGAATCACGATTAAATACTATTTGATTATGCAGCCATAAGCTCTTCGGAATCAACCGATTTTCCGTTTTCTGAAAGAGCTACATTTGCCTTGGCAATAACGGCACAGCTAACAGTATTTTTTCCGTCCTTTGTCGAAACAACGATAGAAGCATTACCGGCAGAAACAGCCTGTACATTTCCGTTTGAATCGACAGTTACCTTTGAAGGATCGCTTGACTTCCATACAAGGTCGCTCTCTGAGTAGCCTGACGGTATTGACTTTACGCTTATCTTTCCGGATGTTCCCACATCAAGTGAAAGATATGTTTTATCAATTTCAAGTATTCCTACCGGAATAGTTGCCTGTTCTGTCGTGGCTTCCTCTTCCTCATCCTCAAGAGTACACTTAGGAACTTTCTTGAAATTCTCCCAGTGGACGCCGTCCCATACCGGTATATCCTCGTCAATAAGAGTTATAGATGCGTCGATCTTAAACGCCTTCGTAACAAATTCCATGAATACCAGTTTCAGTTCGATCTTAATGTCTGCCTTTACGTCAATACAGAATAGATTTTTGCCCTTATCGTCTACGTGTACCTTTGCTTCGCCCTTGAGTACAGGACCGCACTTAAGCTTAAGGCTTAAAAGATCAGCTACGCCTACAACGTAATCAAGGCTGAGCGCAAGTGTTAAATTCATATAGACTCCAGCTTCACCGGTAAGAGCAACTTCAACACTCTTTGTCGTATCGTTGATTGTACGGAAATTTGAGCCCCTCATTTCAAAGCCCTTTGTATTATCGGTTGAAACCTTTACCGACAGCTTTCCGCTTGCCTCAAATGTAAGATCAAATCTGAGATTTACCGATATTCCGGGACAGATATAAACGGCTGCTTTTCCAAGATAAATAGACGGCTGCGATAAGTATTTCCTGTCGAGAAGATAGTCCATATCTTTTCCTGCCATTTCGCCTTCAAACTTGAATAATTCAGATTCAACTTCAACTTCGGTAGTATAGTCAACTGCCATGTAAATTCTTTCAAGATCAAGACCTTTGAAAATGCCGAAGCTCCAGTCGATATCGGAATTAAGGGCAATATCCTTGACAGCTAACTTTGTTGAAATTCCGTCGAAGCCTATTTCAAACTCAGCAGAATCAGGACTTACATTTGCTTTGATTTCTATTTTTTTATCGTCGTCATCATTAGCGAGAGGAGAAGCAATAAGCGAACCGGGCGTGTACGACATTC
>UQXS01000245.1 GCA_900545125.1 uncultured Ruminococcus sp. | reverse complement strand
GATAATGAAAACTCCGGCAAAAAACGTATTTGTGCTTCCGAACAACAAGAATATCATCATGGCGGCAGAACAGGCGGTAAGGCTTGCAGACAGGAAAGTCTGTGTGCTCCAGACAAGAACTATTCCGCAGGGTATTTCCGCAATGCTTGCATTTGACGAGTCACAGAGCCTTTCCGATAACAGACTTAACATGACAAAGGCGTTTGAAAAGGTATCTACGGGACTTATCACCTTTGCGGCAAGAGACTCGGAGTTTGAGGGAAAGCAGATAAGAGAGGGTGAGATCCTTGCACTGGACAACGGCAGGCTTTCCTTTACGGAAAAGGATATCAACAAGGCGGTCATCAAGCTTACGAAAAAGCTTGCGAAGGGCGATACAAGCTATGTTACGCTGATATACGGTGCTGACGTTACCGAAGAGAACGCTGAGGAACTGCGTGAGATTCTCCAGTCCAAGGTGAATGCAAAGATAGACGTTATGCTTGTAAACGGCGGACAGCCTGTTTATTACTATATTATTTCAGTTGAATAAGTTTAAAGGAGAGATAAAAATGGCTAAGGAAAAAAAGGTCACAGAGATCACGTCAATGGACGAGGACTTTGCACAGTGGTATACGGATATCTGCAAAAAAGCAGAACTGATAGAGTATACAAGCGTTAAGGGATGCATGGTCATACGTCCGTACGGATATGCTATATGGGAGAACATCCAGCGTATTCTTGACGGTATGTTCAAGGATACAGGACATGAAAACGTGTGTATGCCGATGTTTATTCCGGAAAGTCTGCTCCAGAAAGAAAAGGATCATGTTGAGGGATTTGCTCCGGAAGTTGCATGGGTGACTCACGGCGGAAGCGAAAAACTGGAGGACAGACTTTGCGTTCGACCCACGTCAGAGACGCTTTTCTGCGAACATTATGCAAATATCATTCATTCATACAGAGATCTTCCTAAGCTTTACAATCAGTGGGTAAGCGTTGTAAGGTGGGAAAAGACAACTCGTCCTTTCCTTCGTTCAAGAGAATTTCTCTGGCAGGAGGGTCATACGATTCACGCTACTGCCGAGGAGGCTGTTGAGGAGACAGAGCGTATGCTCAACGTGTATGCGGAGTTCTGCGAAAACGCTCTTGCAATGCCTGTTGTAAAGGGCAGAAAGACAGACAGCGATAAGTTTGCAGGAGCAGAAGCTACATATGCTATCGAGGCTCTCATGCACGACGGAAAGGCGCTCCAGGCAGGAACTTCACACTATTTCGGAGACGGTTTTGCAAAGGCATTTGACATTCAGTACACCGACAAGGAAAACAAACGTGTATATCCTCACCAGACAAGCTGGGGCGTGACAACACGCCTTATCGGGGCTATTATCATGACGCACGGCGATAACGAGGGACTTGTACTTCCTCCGGCTGTGGCTCCGGTTCAGGTTGTCATCATTCCTATTGCACAGCATAAGGAAGGTGTCCTTGAAAAGGCAAATGAACTGAAAGAACGTCTTGCCAAGGCAGGATGCCGTGTAAAACTGGACGACAGTGATAATTCTCCCGGCTGGAAATTCTCTGAATATGAGATGAAAGGCGTGCCGCTCCGTGTAGAGATAGGCCCTAAGGATATTGAAAACGGTCAGTGCGTTATCGTTTCAAGATGGAACGGCGAAAAGGTCTTTGCATCTCTTGACGAGCTTGAGAAAACAGTTGCAGAAAAACTTATTGAAGCCCGTGACGGAATGTACAACAAGGCTCTTGAAAATATGAATAACAGAACATATTTCTGCGAAACAATGGACGAAATAACAAAGACCCTTGAGGAAAACGGAGACGGCTTTATCAAGGCTATGTGGTGCGGTGAAGAAGCCTGCGATGATGAGGTAAAGGAAAAGACAGGCGTAGGTTCACGCTGCATACCTTTCCAGCAGGAGCGCAGAGCCGGAAAGTGCGTGTGCTGCGGTAAGCCTGCAAAATGCATGGTTTACTGGGGAAAAGCTTACTGATTAATGATGGCTAAATGACGATTACAGGTTCTGTTTTGCCGGCTTGCCGAATATAATGTGTCGTAAAAAACTTTTCGGAGGTACATTGATATGTCGGACAAGACGGTAAAACAGAATCACAATATAATCATGGAGAATCGGCGGAGCCTGAACCTATCCGGTGTTACGGATGTTGACAGCTTTGACGAAAAAACAATCAGTCTCTACACGGAACTGGGGGAACTGACTATTCAGGGACGTGAGCTTCACATTGATTCCATGAGCGTTGAGACGGGAAATATGACCATAACAGGCGATATCTGGTCAATAGTCTACGGCGATAAAGACCGGAAAGGGCCTATTTCCGCTCTGGGGAGACTTTTCAGATGAATGTTCCGGAGACATTTTTCTCCGTCAATGAGGAGCTTATGCTTTTCGGACTGTCATGCCTTTTCGGCGCATTGCTTGGCGTTGTTTATGACGTATTCCGAACGGCAAGAGTAATGATTCCGCACAAAGGCTGGATGGTCTTTGCGGAGGATGCCGTATTTCTCGGATTCTACGGAATCTTTCTGTCTGCCTTTGCCTCTGCCGCTTCACGTGGGGAACTGCGCTTCTACTTTGTTATCGGAAATGCGGCTGGATTTGCGCTGTATCTTGCCACAGTAGGCAGTATCGTTATCGGTACAATGAAAAAACTCTGCTATTTTTTTAAAAAGATCATTCGCATTATTTTTACTCCATTCAGAATTTTTTATGTATTTATAAGTAAAAAAGCAGCGGCTAAATTTGTAGGATATTCCGAATTTATAGTAAATTATATTAAAAAACGTAAAATACTATTGCTAAAAAGACCCCATCTGTTGTATAATAAAAGAGAATCCAAAATGAAAGGAAAAGTGACAAACAGTGCCGGGAAAATCAAAAAAAGAAAAAAAAGGCCTGTTCAATAACGGACTTGTCCGCTTGCTGACTATTGCAGCTTTTGCCGGATGCATTGCAATTATTTACACTACCGAAAGGGACTGCGCCGTAAAAGAACGGGAGCTTGACTCAGTGCAGGAAAAAATTGATGCATACGAGACCGAAAACGCTGACCTTCAGCAGGTTCTTGAAAGTGACGATTTGTCCGTTTACATCGAGAGAGTCGCTATGGAAGAACGAGGCTATGCCTATCC
>UQXS01000244.1 GCA_900545125.1 uncultured Ruminococcus sp. | reverse complement strand
GTCATTCCGGTTGCCGCAGCTCTTGGCACTGAATCGACTTTTTTCGGCAAAGGCCGTCTGCCGCAGCGCCCGATAGATATTTATAAGCGTGAACTTTCAAAAAAAGGCATCAAATTTATCTCGGATGAGATGCCTTACATTATAAATGGAAATTTAACCGGCGGCAGATATGAGATCGAAGGCGATGTTTCATCCCAGTTTGTTACGGGTCTTATTTTTGCTCTTCCGCTTCTTGAAGAAGATTCTGAAATAGTGCTCACATCGCACCTTGAATCACGTCCCTACGTTGATATCACCATTGACATTCTCAGACGTTTCGGCATCAGTATTGTTGAAAACGAAACCGGATTCCTGATTAAAGGCGGTCAGAGATATGCTCCCCACGACGAAAAGATCGAAGGAGACTTTTCACAGGCTGCATTCTTCTATGTTGCAAACGCTCTGGGAGCTGATATTGAACCGGAAAATCTCAACGAAAACAGCGTACAAGGTGACAGGAAGATACTTGAAATTCTCGCTGATGTCTGTCATGACGGACATATCGGCTCGTTCAGGGCAGACTGTTCGGATATCCCCGATCTCGTGCCTGTACTTACGGTTCTGGGAGCTTTCGGCAGCGGAGAATCCGTCATTTATAACGCAAAAAGGCTTAAAATAAAGGAAAGCAACCGACTTGAAACATCGGCAGCACTTATTGATTCACTTGGCGGCAATGCGGAGATCACCGACGACGGACTGATAATACATCCCACCGGAAAAATGCACGGCGGAGAAGTAAACAGCTTCGGAGATCACAGAATAGCTATGGCTGCTGCCGTTGCCGCATCTGCCGTTGACGGCGACGTGACAATACGTGGAGCTGAAGCAGCCGAAAAATCATACCCTGATTTCTTTAAAGACTATATTCAGCTCGGAGGTAAAGTTAATGTCATCAATCTGGAATAACAGGATCTCGGTTTCGATTTTCGGAGATAAGGCAGGAGCGGCTGTCGGTATTACTGTCAGCGGTCTGCCGGCAGGAGAATATATCAGCACCGAAGAGCTTACCGAATTCATGGCACGAAGAAATTCGAGTATTATGGGGGATAATCCACATCGTGACCGTTCTGTTCCGCATATAATGTCAGGGATCGTCAACGAAAGAACCACTGGAACACCTCTTTGCGCTTTTCTGCCAAATCCTGTAAGAACAGCGAGATCAGCCGAAAAGCCTGATCCACTCGTCCGTGCAGGTCATGCCGATTACACGGGCGCAGGCAGACACATGAGTTTCTGTGATATTCTGGACAGGACACGATTCGCCGATCAGGTCACGCTCCCTGTATGCTTTGCCGGAGCGATCTGCGGACAGATACTACAGCGCCGTGGGATATATACGGGGGCACACATCCTCAGCATTCATAAGGTCAAGGACAATCCGTTTGACCCTGTAAATGTGAACAGAGATGCCGTGCTCAGCGTGAGAAAAAAGGATTTTCCCGTAATAAACGATTTCAAAGGCTGGCTTATGGCAGAAGATATCAGACGAGCTGCCGAATCCGGCGAATCACTGGGAGGCGTTATAGAATGCGCTGCGGTGAATGTTCCTGCCGGTATAGGTTCCCCTGTATTTGACGGACTGCAAAATAATATCGCACAGATCATCTTCGGCATCCCCGGCATTATGGGACTTGAATTTGGTGCTGGATTTACTGCAGCAAGAATGACGGGAAGTCAGAGCAGCGACGACTGCTATGTAAACGAACATGGTTACGTTCTAACAAAAACAAATCATCACGGAGGCGTTATGAGCGGTATTTCGTCAGGAATGCCCGTGACTCTGAATGCGGCTGTATCTCCAGCGATACTTCCAGCTGATCCAGACGGCAATCCGCTGAAACTCAGTGAAGCGTGCGGTGTTCCGAAACTTGTACCGTGCGTGGAGGCAGCAGTAAATATTGCTTTGCTTTCACATATGATAGATTATCCCGATTTTTGTTAAGGTGATATTATGCAGGAAGAAAATATTTTAAAAATGGCAGAACTTGCAGATACAGAGATAAAAGATGTTCCGACTATCAACATTCTGCTTTGTTATCTGCTGTATAAGATCAACCGTCCGATAGAAACCGAACAGCTTTATGAAATTGCTATCGGCACAGAAACAATTAATTATTTCTATTATCAGGATTCTATTGACTACCTGACACGAAACTCGCTTATCTCCATAAGCAATGAGGGCGGAAAGAATTTCTTTAAACTTGAAACAAAGGGATACGAATGTGCTCGGCGACTGAAAAGCTACGCTCCCAAATCTTACAGGGACAGACTCGTTCTTGCAGCAATGCGTTATTTTGCCCGAATCAAGGCTGAACACGAAGTTCAGATTGAATACATTCCCGTTGAAAACGGCTGTTATGCCAGAATTCGATGTCTCGATAAGTACTGTGATCTTATGGATCTCAGGTTATATGCGCCGGATCTTACTCAGGCTAAGCTTATCGGAGAGAAAATTATGCTTAACCCAGCTGGCTTTTATGGAAAGATAGTCGATATTGCACTGTCAAACGAAGAACCGCCCTATGATCTCAGCGATAATTGATCAGAGGTTAAAATACATTGAAGAATATATGTAGGGGCTGAATCTGCTGTTTCTCAAACTTTATGAGAAACCAACAAATTCAGCCTTTAAATTTCCACCAATATTTTTATCAGAAGTTTTTCAATCCTCTATATTTTTACTATAAAATTTTCTGCACTTTAATAAAAAAAGCCCTATATTTCGATTTTTTTAGATACTCATTTATTTTTTTACCAAGGTATCATAAAACTTTTTTGTATTCTGTTTGCCTAATAACAAGAAATTATACATTTTCTTGATAGATTCGTTGCCTGCAAACTTTTCAAATATTTCATCAACAGTTTTCTTAACGTCAGATTTCAGATAGCCGTACACTTTTTCCCCTTTGCCATTGGAGACTGCTATGGCAACATCGCACAAAGATTATGCGATGTTGCCTCTACTGTTTTACGCCTGTATTTTTCCACTCCCAAACGCAAAAAATCCGCTATAAATAGCGGATTTTCGTATGAACATCTATTTCATGTCCAAATATGGTGAGACATGAGGGATTTGAACCCTCGACCCTACGCTTAAAAGGCGTATGCTC
>UQXS01000243.1 GCA_900545125.1 uncultured Ruminococcus sp. | reverse complement strand
ATAGTGTTTCACTCTTTGCGTATGTAGTGTAATCAGTATAGCAGATATGTTTAAGGATTGTCAAGAGAAAACAAAACAAAAAAGTTTAATATTTCCTTAAAAACCACTTGACAATAGCAAATATGCTTAGCATAATGAGAAATAACTAAGCGGATATGCTTAATTAAAATTGAATGACCGTCCGAAAAGTATAAACCGCAATGACCTTGCCTGACCGCAAGTGAGCGCCTGATGTACTGCGGTGTATCAGGACAGTACAGCACCGAAAAGGGAATGCTTGCTGGAACTTTAACTCGGATAGAACGGCAGCAAACAAAATTAGAAGAAAGGATTGGTATTATGGAAAACAGATTTATCCGTGCCGATGATGTGGCACGGGAACTAAGCGTATCAAAACCTTATGCGTATAAGCTTATCCGACAGTTAAATGAGGAATTAAAAGCGCAGGGGTTTATTACGATTGCAGGGCGTGTCAACCGCCAGTATTTTTATGAAAGGCTCTACGGAACAGGGCATGAACAGGGAAAGGAGATGGAGTAAATGCCAGTATTTAAGAACGAAGATAACGGAACTTGGTATGTGATGGCTCGGTATGTGAACTGGAAAGGCGAGCGGAAACAGAAGTGCAAGCGTGGGTTTGCCACGAAGAAAGAAGCGCAGGAATGGGAGCGGATGTTCCTGTTACAGACTTCTTCTGACCTCGATATGAGCTTTGAAGCCTTTACGGAGCGGTATGTGAACGATATTAAAAACCGCCTGAAAGAAAACACATGGCTGACAAAGGAGCATATCATCCGCACAAAAATTTTGCCTTATTTCGGTAAACTGAAAATCAGCGAGATTACCACGAAAGAGGTTATCGCATGGCAGAATGAAATGCTTGCCTACCGTGACGAGAAGAAAAAAACGTATTCGCAGACCTATCTGAAAACGCTGCATAATCAGTTGTCGGCAATCTTCAACCTTATGATTTGCGCTCCAATCCTGCGGCAAAGGTGGGAAATATGGGGAGCGAGGAACACAAGGAAATGCTGTTCTGGACGAGAGAGGAATATAAGAAGTTTGCCGATGAAATGATGGATAAGCCTGTTTCCTTTTATGCGTTTGAAATGCTTTACTGGTGCGGTATCCGAGAGGGGGATCTGCTTGCCCTGACCGCCGCCGATTTCGATTTTAAAAAGGAAACGGTAAAAATCAGTAAATCCTATCAGCGGTTGCATGGAGAAGATGTGATTACCACGCCGAAAACAAAGAAAAGCAACCGCACTATTAAAATGCCGCATTTTCTCTGTGAGGAAATACAGGAGTATCTCGGTATGCTCTATGGCTTGAAGAAAAAAGACCGTATCTTTACGGTAACGAAAAGCTACCTTCATCACGAGATGGACAGAGGTGCGAAAGCCGCAGGCGTGAAGCGTATCCGTATTCACGACCTTCGTCATAGCCACATCAGTTTACTGATTGATATGGGATTCTCAGCGGTGGCGATTGCTGACCGTGTGGGACACGAGAGCATTGAAATCACCTATCAGTACGCTCATCTGTTCCCGTCCAAACAGACGGAAATGGCGGAGCGATTAGACGACTTAGGGAAAGGAGATTTTGAAAATGTCAGCTAAGAACAGAGACAACAAAAATCGTTGGAGAAACATCACAGTAGGGTTTCGAGTATCGCCCGAAGAGAATGAACTCATTAACAAGGCGGTTGCCTTATCGGGATTGCCGAAGCAGGAATACTGCTACCGCCGCTGCCTCAATCAGGATGTGGTGGTACAGGGTAATCCGAGGGTGTATAAAGCTCTTAAAACAGAGCTTGCCGCCGTCCTTGCGGAGCTGCAAAGGATTGAAGCGGGAAACGGCATAGATGAGGAACTGCTCAATGTCATTGAACTAATCGCTGTCATTCTCGGCGGCTTGAAAGGAGAGGAACAGGATGAATAAGCAAAAAGAAATGACCGCCCGAAACACATCTGTTGGCGCAGATGATAGGCAGTCACTCAATGTATCTGCTAATAGTATAACCGCATATCACTCAAAAATCAACAGTTTTGTTTTGAAAGGCGGTGGTATGAATGGCTGAACTGAAAATTATCAGTATGGATGAAGTTCCTGTGGAAGAAGTGGAATGGCTGTGGTATCCATATATTCCATTCGGGAAACTGACCATTATACACGGTGACGGCGGCGAGGGGAAAACCACTTTAATCCTTCAGTTGGCGGCGCTGTTGTCGAGGGGAGAAAAGCTCCCCTGCGACAGCACCGAGCGTGAGCCGATCAAAGTTATTTATCAGACCGCAGAGGACGGACTCGGAGACACAATCAAACCCCGGCTGCTCGCCGGTAATGCGGATTGCTCGCAAATCAAAGTCATAGACGAGTCGGAAGCAACGCTTACTATGCTGGACGAACGCATTGAAAAAGCGATTGTGGAAACAGGTGCAAGAGCGCTTATCTTAGATCCGGTACAGGCGTATATCGGTGCAAAGGTTGATATGAACCGGGCAAATGAAGTGAGAACTATCCTTTCACAATTAGGGCGAATCGCTGGGCAATATCGGTGCGCCATTATTTTGGTCGGACACTTAAATAAAGCGCAGGGGAACAAATCCAATTACAGAGGGCTTGGTTCCATCGACTTTCAGGCAACTGCACGGAGCGTTCTGATTGTCGGCAGGTTAAAAGATAATCCGCAGATCAGAGTGATGGTGCAGGACAAGTCCTCCCTTGCTCCAGAAGGCGAGCCGATTGCTTTTGAGCTGGGCAAGGAAAACGGATTTCGATGGCTCGGTCATTATGATATATCGGTGGACGATCTATTAAGCGGAATTCCAAAAGAAAAGAAATCCGAGCAGGCGGAAAATCTTATCCTTGAATATCTTTCAAAGGGCAAATATCCGCAGAAGAAGCTGGTAAAGAAAGCACAGGCGATTGGTATCTCCAAGCGTGTGCTGGACGAGGCGAAGAAGGCGCTGAATGTCCGATCTCTCAAAGAGGGTAGTCAGTGGTACTGGGAGCTTTCTGAAAAAACGGAGTGAGGTTTTTCAAGGTTGCAACATTGCAAAAACTGGCACACCTGCAACCTTGCAATGTTCCTTTTTCGGGAAGTGATAAAGTTTGGACGGGGTTGCAAGGGTGTCCTTTTCAAAGGACAGCCCTTGCCCCTCGGAG
>UQXS01000242.1 GCA_900545125.1 uncultured Ruminococcus sp. | reverse complement strand
TTTAAAATTTTCTTTTCCATTTAATTCATCATCTGTTAAAGCATACATTGTATATACTTTATATTCATATTCATTTATTTTTTCTACTTTTTGATAATTATTCACACAATATGGAATATCATCAATATAAATACTTGCATACCATTCTTGATTTGGATTAAATTTGTCATAATTTTGTATTTACTTCGTCATTGAGTTATGATATAATAATATATAATTAAGGCAACACCGCAAAAAGGAGAGATCATGAAAAATAAAATAATCGCTGCAATCCTGTCTGTTTTCAGCCTGAGTCTCATATCATGCGAAAAAACCTCTTCAATATCTGACAACAGCTCAAAAGCCGAAATAAGTTCTATCCGTGAAAAATCAGATGAGCAGCCATCAACATCCGCTTCTGCATCTTCCGGCGTTACATCTGCAGTTACCGAACCCGTCACGGAAACTCATCCTCCGACAGAACCCGTCAAACTCAGCGGAACAAAAAACGTTCCAGTTTACGAAGAACTTACCATAAATGAATTCCTCACCGAAGCCAATGTTGATATCCTGAACGGAAACGACACGCTCGACACCTCAGAAATAGGCGAAAAATCGGTAACTATCAGATACTCTTCCGGAGGTAAAGAACAGGAAAAGAAACTTTCCTACGTTGTGGAAGATACCGAAGCTCCGGTGATACTCAATTCGGGCTGGAATCCCTATCACGTTGCAGGAGAAGAGTTCGACCTTAATGACTATGTCGGATTTGCCGACAATTATGACAGCGCTCCCGTACTGACATACGACGGATATATCGACCCCGGTACTATAGGTGATTATCCGCTGACAGCCCATGTTTCGGACAGTTCAGGCAATGTTTCCGATTTTGACGTGACTATTTCCGTGGTAAGCTCCGTTCCCACTCCTACGGATGACAGAGAGCGTGTGGATTTCAGCGATTTTGCGTATATATACGGTGCTCTGGGACGTCCCGGAATCGACGTTTCCACGTGGCAGGGAAATATCGACTGGGCAGCCGTCCGGGATGCCGGATGTGAATTTGCGATCATCAGAATGGGCTACAGCTATGACAATATAGTTATGGACGATTGTTTTTATGCCAATATCGAAGGAGCAAGAGCCGCCGGAATTGATCTGAGCGTTTACTTCTACACAACTGCAAATTCTGAGGACGAAATCCGTGAACAGGCAAAATGGATAGCCGACAATCTTAACGGAGCAGAGCTTGATCTTCCTGTCGCATTCGACTGGGAAGAATTCGGCAGTTTCCAGAAATACGGTATGAATATAAAGCAGATCAATGATCTTTACGCCCTTTTTAACGAAGAAATGACAAAATACGGCTATGATACCATGCTTTACAGCAGCAAGAATTTTCTGAATAATATCTGGAACGACAACAGCAAAAGTATTTCTCCTGTCTGGCTGGCACATTATGTTGAAGATACAGACTACGAAGGCGATTATTCTATCTGGCAGCAGAGCAGCTGCGGACGCATCCCCGGAATTTATGGAGACGTTGACATGAATATCATGTTTTAAATCGCTCCAGTTAATATACTATATGTATATTTTTGGTGAAATATTGCTGTTTGTCAGGTTAAAATTATCCTCTAAAAAATCAAAGATCTTTTTATGCAATCTGCTGATTATGTACATCATAATCAGCAGATTATTGTTTGCATGGATATTTTAGGCATTGATTTGGACATATTTTGTTCATATTTCAGAGATTTTTATTTAATTTGTTCACATTAGCATAACCTTTATAATTTAACTTTATATAAGTACCTTGTTAAATTCTACAATCTGTAATCTGTTTTTTAGCGCATTCGCTGATTTTTCTTTACTGGTATAATTGTACATAATTTCTTAACAAATGTTTCCCTTTGTTGTGATATAATCATATTCAGAATTACAGGACACTTCAGTGTCTATCGGATATTATCTTAATATTACAGCAAAGGGGAATCTGTGATGAAACATTTCAAATTATTCAGACAAATCACTGCTGCGGCTTCCGCAGTTGTTGTCGCTCTCGGAACATCTCCGGTCAGCCTCTCTGTTCCTGCATCAGCAGCCGCAGAAGACCCCGACAACTATGCAAAGCTCCTCCAGTATTCGCTCTATTTCTACGATGCTAATTTCTGCGGAGATATAAGCTCCAAGACGGGGCTTTCATGGCGGAGCAGCTGCCATACTTCCGACGAAGTTCCCGGCGGTTTTCACGATGCAGGAGATCACGCTATGTTCGGTCTTCCGCAGGGATACACTGCTTCAACTCTCGGCTGGAGCTACTACGAATTCAAGGATGCATTCGATTCAACAGGTCAGACAGAACACCTTAAACTCATAACCGATCATTTCTGCGATTTCTTTAAAAGATCAACAAAGCTCAACGGTGACAACGTTTCTGACTTTCTCTACCAAAAAGGGAATGGCAATGAAGATCACAGCTACTGGGGATCTCCTGAAAATCAGAGCGGCAGCCGTCAGATGTACTGGACATCAAACGGTGCGAGTGATATCGCCGCTGAATATGCAGCTGCTCTTGCAGTAAACTATATCAACTTCGGCAATGAAGAGGATCTGAAATACGCCGAAGCTCTCTACAAATTTTCGACCCAGTATAATCAGGTAGCAACTTACGGTCCGGAGGGATTCTACAGCAGTTCCGGCTGCCGTGACGATCAGGCATGGGCTGCCGGCTGGCTATACCTTGCAACAAACAACGAACAGTACAAAAACGATTGTGCTTCAAAGCAGTCACAGTACCTCGGATGGATTCACGGCTGGGATAATGTTGATATGGGCGCAGCCTGTCTTTACAGCCGCATTACCGGAGACTGGAGCAAGCCCAACAACTGGATGAACGAAAAAACAAACAGCAGCAATTATCTTTTCCTCGATTCATGGGGCAGCGCACGTCTTAACTGCTCAATGCAGATGACTGCTCTCATTTCACAGCAGCATTCGGGCAGAAATTATTCCGATTGGTGCAAGGGACAGATGAATTACATCCTTGGCGACAATCCGGCAAACACCTGCTTTGTTGTAGGATTTGCTTCAAATTCAGCATCCAAGCCGCACCACAGGGCTTGTTCCGGAACATCTTCAGCCGAAGATGAATCTCCCTCAAAATATACGCTCGTGGGAGCTCTCGTAGG
>UQXS01000241.1 GCA_900545125.1 uncultured Ruminococcus sp. | reverse complement strand
AGCAGTACGGGAAGCAGTTCAAGCAGCACTGCGTTAGATGCGGCATCCATAGATACCGTTGTAAATGAACTGCTTGACAATGACAGCAGTTCCACGAGCAGTAGCAGTTCTTCCGATTATATTTCTACCTTATCAGAGCTGTTAAAGGTAATAAGCGGAAGTTCAGGTTCAAGCAATTAGAATTAGGAAGATTGCGTGGCAGACACGTTATCATATTTAAAGAATCATTTTAAAGCAGGAGGAAAAAGATGGGATACAGAGAATCGTATGAAGAATGGCTGAACAATCCATATTTTGATGAGGAGACCAGAAAAGAACTACAGGCAATCGCCGGAAATGAAAAGGAAATTGAAGAACGTTTTTACATGGATCTGGAATTTGGTACGGCGGGACTCCGCGGAATTATCGGAGCCGGAACCAACCGAATGAATATATATACTGTAAGACGTGCTACTCAGGGATTCGCCGACTATCTTAATCAGGAGTACAGCAGTCCTTCCGTTGCAGTTTCTTATGACAGCCGCATAAAATCGGATGTTTTCTCAAAAGCTGCCGCAGAGGTTCTTGCTGCAAACGGAATCAGGGTTTACATTTATCCGTGCCTTGAACCGACCCCCTGCCTTTCTTTCGCAGTTCGTGCTCTTGGATGCCAGGGCGGAATCATGGTGACGGCAAGCCACAATCCGGCAAAATATAACGGCTATAAAGTTTACGGTGACGACGGCTGCCAGATCACTCTCCGTGGTGCGGAGATCATTCTTGGCAAGATCAATTCCCTTGATATGTTCACCGGAGTAAAACACTCTTCTTTCGATGAAGAACTCGCAAAAGGAAATATTTCCTATATCGGTGACGACGTTATGGAAGATTTCTACAGCCACGTTCTTGCAGAGGGCATCAATACTGATCTCTGTGCATCAAGCGGATTAAAAGTGGTCTACACTCCTCTCAACGGAACAGGAAACAAACCGGTGCGTGAGATCCTGAAAAGACTTGGCATTACAGACGTGACCGTGGTTAAAGAACAGGAAAATCCGGACGGAAACTTCACCACCTGTCCTTACCCCAACCCTGAGATCCGTGAGGCTCTTGAAGTTGGTCTGAAATACTGCCGTGAAATAAAGCCGGATCTTCTCCTTGCTACAGATCCGGACTGTGACCGTGTCGGAATCGCTGTTCCCGACGGTGACGACTACGCACTCTTCTCCGGTAATGAAGTTGGAGCTATGCTTCTGGAATATATTTGCGAACAGAGAATCAAAAAGGGAACTATGCCAGAAAATCCCGTCGCTGTAAAGACGATCGTTACTACCGATATCGTAAATCTTATCGGCAGGGAATACGGCGTTGAGATCATCGACGTACTTACCGGATTCAAGTTTATCGGCGAGCAGATAGGACTTCTCGAAGAAAAAGGCGAGGAAAACCGCTATATATTTGGCTTTGAGGAAAGTTACGGCTATCTTTCCGGAAGCTATGTACGTGACAAGGATGCCGTAAACGCATCAATGCTCATTTGCGAAATGGCGGCATATTACCGCACACAGGGAATTTCACTTCTCCAGGCAAGAGAAAAAATGTACGAGAAGTACGGCGTGTTCTATCAGACACTTCACAGCTTTACCTTTGAGGGCGAAAGCGGAATGAACAAAATGGCTGATATTATGGCTGATCTCAGGAATAACATTCCGGCAGAGGTAGGCGGTCTTAAAGTAATCAGATTTGACGACTATAAGACAGGCATTTCAAAAGATATCGTTTCCAACACTGAAACTGCCCTTACGCTTCCGAAATCGAACGTTCTCGCATTCCTGCTTGAAGGCGGTTCAAAGGCTATAGTACGTCCTTCCGGCACTGAGCCGAAGATAAAGACTTACTTTACAGCCAAGGCTTCCACTCACGAAGAAGCCGAAGCACTTGAAGCTAAGCTGGCTGAAGATTTCACAAAAACAATGAAGTGATCTTACTTACGCAGATTGTTAAATAAAAAAAATATATCTGTAACTGTTGACATATCCGGACAATCGTGTTATAATAAATTACTGTAATTAGTAAAGCACTACTGTCTAAGGCAACTGATGGGCTGCTCGGTTATAAATTCTGCCGAAAGAGGTGACAATCGTGAAAGAGGGAATCCATCCTAATTTTGTAAAGACCACTATTACCTGCCACTGCGGCAACGTAATGGAGACTATGTCCACAAAAGAAAACATCAAGGTTGAAATCTGCTCAAAGTGCCATCCGTTCTATACCGGAAAACAGAAGCTTGTTGATACAGGCGGACGTGTTGACAGATTCAAGAAGCGTTTCAATATGGACAAGTAATTTTTATAGCCGGTCTCAATTGACCGGCTTTTTGCGTTATACTTCTAAAGGATTTACTATGAATTATTTTACCGTTTCAGAGCCGGTCAAGACTTCTTTTACAGAAAAACGGTCGGAATTTATCGGATATATCGCCCCTGTCAGGACAAATGAAGAGGCTGTGGATTTCATCAATTCTGTCAGGGCGGAGCACCGCAAGGCGAAACACAACGTATATGCCTACATCCTCAGAGAAAATAATATTTCCAGATATTCTGACGACGGCGAACCCCAGGGAACAGCAGGTGTTCCGGTACTTGACGTACTGCAAAAACGTGGCCTGACCGATATATGCGTTGTCGTTACACGATATTTCGGCGGAATACTTCTGGGCGGTGGCGGTCTTGTACGTGCATATTCCCATGCGGCTTCACTTGCCTGCGATGCTGCGCATATAATGAATATGTGCCTTTGCCGCAGAATCAGAATATCTGCCGGCTACACTATGTACGGAAAAATCTCCTACATCCTGCCGGCTTACGATACCATAACTGTCAGCTCCGATTTCGGGCAGTCAGTTTCCCTTGAAATTCTGGTGCTTTCGGAGAAGCTTCCGCCCCTGATAAAGGAACTTACCGAAATCACCAACGGAACTGTAAAAGTCGAAGATATCGAAGAGCTGTACGAGGACTTTTCATCCGTCAGACAGGAGGCGATTTCATGACTGTACGTGAACAGATAGAATCAAAGGAAGCCGGAATCCTCGGCGAATCCGCCTGTAAAAGCACCGACGAATACTTTACGCAAAGGGCGCACACAGAGGAAAAGTGCCCATACAGAACCGAATTTCAGCGTGACAGGGACAGGATTCTGCATTGTAATGCATTGGAACAGCGATAAATTCTTTAACTTTATCTTCATTGAGCATG
>UQXS01000240.1 GCA_900545125.1 uncultured Ruminococcus sp. | reverse complement strand
GCTCTAAAAGAAAATATTGACATTTATTTTATTTTAGTGTATAATTAATTAAATAAAGAGTTTGGGAGAAAATGATGAAAAATTTTGTTAGATCTATATATGAAAACGGTATGAAACTTGAAATTCCTGCTGAATATTCGGAATATATGAATCCGAATTCCGGAAGAATTATTTATCATGATCCGGAAAACGAAGAGCAGGCATCAATTGCCGTAAAGGCAAAGGCAAAACTGCTTGCTTTTATGTCGATGATCGTTATTCTGCTTCTGATTTTTACCGTAGTGGCTGTAACAGACGGAAACAAAACTACTGCGGCAATTCTTATGTGTGCATTTACAGCTATTGTTATAGGATTTACTGTGCGTATCGCCTGCATGAAGCCGCAGGTCGTTATCGGAAGAGCAGTTATCAAAACAAAACAGCTGCGTCAGGGAAGCGGCAGAAGATTTTCGTACCATGTTGCCATCGCTGTGGATAAGCCCGAAAAAACCATTTATTCAGGTATCAATGTCAGCAGAAAAGACTATGAAATTATTCAGGAGGGCACGCCGATCATAGTCGTAAACATTACCGGAAACGGCAGGGTTTTTGAGAACTCATAAATAAGTTCAATAAAATATAAATATTCAGGAGGTTTTTCTGAATGAATCAGATAAGAAGTTTTTTTTCATTCAAGACAGTTTATTCCCAGAATAAGACCTTTCTTGTTTTTTCAATAGGAAGAAAGGAGGAAATCAATTACTCACAGGTGCAGATGCTGGAGAACGATACGTTCCGTGATTATTTACTGCCATTTCAGTGTACGAAAACCGCATCCACCAATAAAATAAGCTTTGATGTAAGCGGTCTTACGTCGCTTTCGGAATACCTGAAAACCGATATGAGACAGGATCATTATTTTGAAATAATTTCAGGCATCCAGAAGATAATTTCGTTCTGTCAGAAATCATACCTGTCCATTGACAATCTGATATGCGATACTAAATATATGTATTATCATAATACGCTGAAAAAAATACTTATGCTTTACATTCCGGTAAAGAATCAGCATTACATATGCGACAGTATTCCGGAATGCCTGAAGAAGATCCACCAGAGCGCAAAAAACCTGATTATTACCGACGGCAATTATCTGAACAGGTATGAAACCTATCTTGAACGCTTTGCCGGTTCAAATCAGAAAAATAAAACCAACTCTTTTTCTCCCGATTCGCTTCTGCATTTCTTTAATGAGAACAATGTGGCAAAAAATGATGCCGCAGATATGAAAAATTCCGCCGATAAAGCCGATGTCGGGCATGAGAAATTTCCCATAAGCAAGCAGATCATTTCCGTTCAGCCGGACGTGGAAAAGTCTGCGCCGGAACGTTTCGTGCCGCCCGCAGACGAACCGATTCAGCATACATACAGCGCAACCGTGGTAAGATCACGCAGGGACGAACTGTTTCTTGCCGACAGCAGCGGCAGGCGGTTTGAAATAAGAAGATTTCCGTTCACAATAGGAAGAAATGAAAGCAATGATCTTGTTGTGCATGAGGGAACTGTTTCCGGCAGACACGCTGTTATAACCGAGTCGGAGGGCAGATATTTTATTAAAGATGAATCGTCCAACGGCACTTATCTGAACGATGAGAACAACAGAATATCCTACGCCGAAATAAACAGCGGCGACAAATTATACTTCGACAGCTTTCCATATGTTTTTTCAGTTATAAAGGCGGAAGAACCAAAGGAAAACTCGTCAGGAACGGTCATGGTATCCAGAAGAAAGCAGCCGGAACGTCAGGCAGAACCTGCTTCATTTCCGCCGCAGAATACCGGAAATATACAGCAGAATCCGGCAGAACCGGCGGCATATCCGGGACAGAAAGCACTTGCATATCTTCGTGGGGCTGATGATACGGTAATCAGGATAATGAGCCTGCCGTATACCGATAAGTCATTTCTCGGGATAACGATATACTATGAAAACGTTGGCGGCAGAAATGCCATCTTCATAAAGAGCATTTCATGCAATTCGCTCGTATTTGAGAATTCTGTAGTTGAATACGGAATGCCGGCAGAGCTGTTTTCAGGATGTTCGCTTACCATTAATTCTGTAAAATATACCTTTTTTGTGGAAAACTGAAGGCAACACCGCACAAAGATTGTGCGGCAGATGCACAATCAGATTTTTCGCCAGATTGCATAAAAATTTTGCAGACATACTGACGTACCCCAAGGGCACTTTCTTCGGGCGTATGTCAAGGAATTTTTGTGTAAGATGACGGAAAATATGCAAGCAGATGACGTGCAAAGCCGTCAGGCGTGCTTTGTGCGGTGTTGCCTGAAATATATGTTCAGACTATGACAGGGGAGTTTGTTATCGGTATGTTTATTTATTCTTATGTAAGTACTGAGGGCATAGTGAAAAAAGTGAATCAGGATGCTCTTATGATAAAAAATGCCGCTTTCAGGGGAAAAGATATTCTCTTTGCCGCTGTATGCGACGGCATAGGCGGTCTTTACGGCGGAGAAGATGCAAGCTCGTGCGTTATAAAAACTGTATCGGACTGGTTCGAGAAAGATTTTGCAGTTCTTCTGAAAAACGGAAAGGGCACTCTTGATATAAGAGCAAGCCTTGATGGGTGTCTTCATAAGGTCAACGATGCAATCAATGTTGAGTGTGCAAAAGGCAGGGAAATGGGTACGACTTATACATCAATGCTTCTTGATACATATAATGACGTTATGCTCGCCGCTCATGCAGGAGATACAAGGCTATACAAGATATATGACAGCGATATGGAAATAGTTACTGCCGATCATTCCGTCGTTGCCGAAGAGGTAAGACGTGGTCTTTTAAGCGAGGAAGCAGCAAGAACTGATAAGCGTCAGAATCAGATAACAAACTGCATAGGAGCAGGCGAAACAGGCAGAATGTATGACTTTATTATTCAGAAACCTGAAAAAAACTGCGTTTATATGCTCTGTTCTGACGGATTCAGAAAGATGATTTCAGGGGAAGAAATACAGCGGACGCTTTCACCTGCTTCAAATCCGGATCAGGGCACTCTTGACAGATCTCTCAGATATCTTCTTGATCTTAATATGAAACGTATGGAAAATGATAATATAACAGCGCTTGCCGTTATATTCAAAGGAGAATGATGCCGATGGGCGTAAATGGAAAGCTGCTGGCAAATAGATATGAAATTGAAAATTATTTTCTCAAAAATTAAAAAGATTATATCAAA
>UQXS01000239.1 GCA_900545125.1 uncultured Ruminococcus sp. | reverse complement strand
ACGGTGTCGGGGGATTGCTGGAAAAGACTGGCAACTTTGCAAGTCAGCTATGACAACCTTATAGAATGGATTTACAAAATATGTGAGAAAATCGGCGGCACTGCAAATATCCGCCTTGTAAAAAACAGCGGCGAAAAATACAAAATGGTTCTTGACTTATCCGAGGGAACTGATCGCAGCATTATGCAGGACGAAAATCCTCACATCATATTTTCTGATGCATACAGCAATCTGCTGTCGTTTTCTTATGCGGAAGATTTCAGTATTCAGCGGAATTTCGCATATATCCTTGGCAAAGGCGAGGGCGAAGAACGCAAACGAACAGTGTATTTTGACGGTGATGAGCCGTCTTTTTTAATGCGTTATGAGGTCTATGCCGACGCAAAAGATATGGCGGACGAACAGCAGGAAAACGGCGAAACAAAGCCAATTTTGGAAGAAGAGTATCTTGAATTGCTGAAGGAACGTGGCAAAGAAAAAATCGTTCTGCCGCTGACTGCTTCGGAGTCGCAAATCGCCGTACAGTCGATGCAGTTTCAGTACAATACGGATTATTTCGTGGGTGATTATGTAACGGTTGAACATCAGCGATTCGGCTTGATACAGCCGAAAATCCAGTTAATCGGAATGATAGAAAGTTTCGACCAGAACGGGAGAAACCTCACACCAACTTTCAAAGGAGGAGTTTAAATGGCATTTTACAGCGGATTTTTCAATTCAAAAGGGCTTGACCGCACCTATACCGCCGAAAATTTCTGTGATTATCTCGGCAGCATTATTTGCAATGGGATTCAGGACAATTACGGCACTTGCTTTTCTGTCACGGCAAATGACAATCTGACGGTGACAATCGGTTCGGGAAAAGCTTGGATCAACGGTCACTATTTTATCAATGATACCTCTCACACATTGGATTTATCCCAGTATGTTGACGAATCTTTGAACAAGTATCTCATTATCGGCATCTATTGTGACACAAGCGATTCCGTGCGAAAATGCGACATGGAAGTGAAAGCAGGAACGGCAGAAACATCGCCTATGATTCCTGGATTTACTAACACGAAAACAAGAACGTATCTTACGCTTGCTTCGATTTATCTGCGTGCCGGAACGACTGAAATCAAGCAGTCAAACATCTCTGACTACCGGGATAGCAACACCAGATGCGGCTATGTCAGGTGCATTCTGGGCAAATGCAAGGTGACAGATATGCTGTCACAGCTTGCCGAAATCACAGAACAAATGAAAAACTACAATACAACTGTTCTTCAATTGACCAATCAGGTGGCTGAACTGACAGGAAAGGTTGATGAAATTACAGGAGATGTCGTTTCAGTCGGCAAATGCGGAGATGATATCAATTATGTTCTGTATTCGGACGGCAAGCTGATTCTCAAAGGTACGGGAGAAATGTATGATTACGCAAGCGCACTCGAAACAAGCGGTGAAAAATCTCCGTTTTATGAGAATGACAAAATTAAATCTGTGGTTATTTCAGAAGGCATCACATCTGTTGGGGAATTTGCCTTTATTTACTGCAACAACCTGAAATCGGCAACACTTCCGACTACACTTACAAAAATCAAAAGAAATGGCTTTATGCCGCATATTGATGAGTATATCGTCCATCAAAATCTCTTTGGACTTACGGAAATCACAATTCCTGCCAACGTGACCGAAATCGGAAAATACGCTTTTTCAGGAACAGCAATACAATCGCTCTCAATTCCTGAATCCGTCGCAGCAGTCGGTGAAGGTGCATTTGGTGAATGCCAAAACCTCGAAACTGTTCGTTACAGCGGAAAAGTTATCGGTGACAGAATGTTCGTGCGTTGTTTGAAATTGAAGAATTTCACCATAACCAAAAGCACAAAAGAGATTGTCGGCGGCTGTTTCAATTACTGCGAAAATCTCACGTTTATTACCTATGAAGGCACTCTTGCTGATTGGGCAGAGGTCTCGAAACGCTCCAACTGGGACGGTAACGCCGGTCAGATGCCCGGAAATATGCACAAGGTGCAGTGCCTTGACGGATATATGCAGTATGACAGTGAAACGCAGGAATGGACGGGGGTGCATGAATAATGTGGAAATTCCTTGTAAAAAATCAGAGCATTGAGATTCTGGAACGTGAGGTTCTGGCAGATCATCAGATCCAGTATGTGCAGTTCAAATTCACTTTTGACGGCGACTGGAAAAAGTTTCACAAGGTGGTGCAGTTCTCGCAGTGTGATGAAATTTACAATATCGTTCTCGGATTTGACGGCACGACCTGTTATCTTCCTGCGGAGCTTCATGTGGGTGCTGTGAAGATGTCGGTATTTGGTTACGATGCAGAATCGGATACAACTGTCAGGGCGACAACTGTTCCGGTCACGCTGAATATCCGGGAGTCAGGATTTGTTGGCGATGACGATACGCCAATTCCGCCAACGCCCGATCTGTACACGCAGTTGCTAAAGAAAATCTCCGAAATTCAGGCAGGCATTGACGGTAAAGATGGACTTTCAGCTTATGAAATTGCAAAAGAAAATGGATTTGTGGGAACAGTTTCAGAATGGCTGGAAAGTCTCAAAGGTTCGGACGGATTGCCCGGAAAAGACGGTGTTGACGGCAAAAACGGTATCGACGGCAGAGATGGCAAAGACGGAGCAGATGGTCGTGACGGCGTGGACGGAATTACTCCGGATATGTCGGAATATCCGACCACTTCTGCGGTGGAGCTTATTGTTCAAAAAATCACAAATCCGCTGTCTCTGAAATCTCATGAGCATGAAAACAAGTCTATTTTAGATGCTACAACGGCAAGTTACACATTAGAGGAACAGCAGAAATTAGCAGATTTCCAGCCCTCTTATTATGCAACAAAGCAGGCACTTGCGGATGAGGCACTTTCCATTCGTGAAGCAATGATTCCGCTGACAAGAGAATTGCATTCCCACGAAAATATGGCTGTGCTTGATTCGATTACGGCTGAACAAGTGGCTATGTTTGGCGATTTGCAGCAATTTCAGGACAGCACGAAATATGAGATTCAGACGATCAACGAGGAGCTTTTCACGCTCAATTCTCAGCGGCATACGCATGAGAACAAAGAAATTCTTGATTCATTAACGGCTGAACAAGTCGCTCTGTTAGCTGGTTTACAGCAGTTTGAGGATAGCACAAAATATGATATCCAGACCTTGCAGGAGTCTGTTTCGCCTGTCATTTCTCAGGCACATTGGCATCATAATCTGACGCTTTTGAACAGCATCA